>CAZXJE010000055.1:0-15257 GCA_964640835.1 uncultured Eubacteriales bacterium | reverse complement strand
GAACGGTCACAGAGGTGTTAGACTAAAAAAATAACAATGCAGGTGACGATGTAGGGTCCGTTCCCCGAACAGACCGATGGAAGACAAAATAAAAAAATAAAAAAATCAAATAAACGAGACCAACGATGAGAGAAATAGTGACTCTACAATGCACGGTGTGCAAAAGACGAAACTACACAACCACACGGAACAAAAAGCAGCAGACAGAGAAGATACAGCTGAAAAAATACTGCAAGTTCGACAGAAAGCACACTCTGCACAAGGAGGTAAAATAGTCCTATGTGCGGTCCTTTGCCTTTAGGCACTGATTGCGTGAGTTCAAACTAGAGCTGCGTGATACAGAACAAGTGATACAGGACGAACGAGGAGGAAAGATAGAAGGGTAGGTGAGTAGCTCAACGGGCTAGAGCATCGGTCTCCAAAACCGAAGGCTGCGGGTTCGAGTCCTGCCTCACCTGCCAGACGATATTGAATTTTGATATCTCGTATTTAAATTAAATCCCACAGGGGAGGTCAACGAGAAACCCTATAAAACATTAGTGTTTAAGAGGAAACAGAATGAGTCAAAAAGTAAGATGGTATAAGCGTATCGGTCCTTTTCTTAGGGAAGTCAGAGCGGAAATGAAAAAGGTGACGTGGCCTTCGAGAAACGAGGTCTACAGCACGACCATTGTGGTTATTATCTCCACTTTGTTCTTCGGCTTTTACCTTTACTTTATGGACTTGATCTTCTCCTGGGCGATTTCTAGGATACAATCAATATTTTAATGAGATGAGTTTAATGATGGCAAAAAATTGGTATGTTGTACATACGTATTCAGGATTTGAAAAGTTTGTCGCGGAGTCTATCAAACAAAGGGCTGCTGAGCTGAGTATCGAAGAGCAGATAGGGAAGATCATCATCCCTACAGAAGGTGTTGTTGAGATCAAGGGAGGAAAAAAAGTCGTCTCCACGAAGCGGTCCTACCCTGGTTATATTCTGATCGAGATGGAAATGAGTGACGAGAACTGGTTGGTCATCCGTGAGACACCCAAAGTCACCGGATTTGTGGGTTCAGGGAAACGGCCTTCACCGCTGAGTAAGGATGAAGTGTCGCAGATCGTAGAGCACATGGAGACCACTTCTGAAAAGCCCAAACCGAAACATTCTTTTGAGAAAGGAGAGGCCGTGCGCATTATTGACGGTCCTTTCTATAATTTTAACGGCTTAGTCGAAGATGTGAACAACGAAAGAAACACTCTCAAAGTGCTTGTCACGATCTTCGGTCGGTCGACTCCTGTGGAACTGGAATTCTTACAAGTGGAGAAAATTTAGGAGGCAAAATGGCCAAAGAAGCGGTAGCGATGATAAAGCTTCAAATCGAAGCGGGTCAAGCTAGCCCCGCACCCCCTGTTGGACCTGCCCTCGGTCAGCATAATGTGGCCATCATGGATTTCGTGCGGCAGTTTAATGAAAAGACGAGCAAAATAGAAGCCGGAACGATCATTCCAGTGATCATTTCCGTCTATAAGGACAGAAGTTTCTCGTTTATCCTCAAATCGCCGCCAGCTTCATATCTGCTAAAAAAGGCATGCGGGATCGCTAAAGGATCCGGTACCCCGAATCAGGAGAAAGTGGGGAAAGTCACTCAGAAGCAGTTGGAAGATATCGCAAAAATAAAGATATCGGATTTGAACGCGAATGACCTTGAGGCTGCAAAAAAGATCATCGAGGGCACTGCAAAAAACATGGGATTGGAGATAGTTGGTGACTAAAAAAGGAAAAAAATACACAAACGCGAAAGATTTGAGGGAAAAGGAAGAGTATACTTTGGAAGAAGGTATTCCCCTCATGAAGAAGCTCAGCTATGTCAATTTTGATGAATCCGTGGATATTGCCTTGCGGTTGGGTGTTGACCCCAAACACTCGGACCAGATGGTGCGGGGAACCGTAGTCCTTCCGCATGGGACGGGCAAAACGAAAAAGGTGTGTGTAATTGCCTCGGGTGAGAAGGTCACGGATGCTGAGAAGGCGGGCGCTGATTTTGTTGGCGGAGAGGAGATGATCGAAAAGATTTCCAAAGGATGGGCAGATTTTGATGCGCTCATCGCTACTCCTGATATGATGCGCAGTGTGGGCAAACTTGGTCGCATCCTGGGGCCCAAAGGGCTCATGCCGAATCCCAAATCCGGGACTGTGACTTTTGAGGTCGGACGAGCCATTGAAGAGATCAAAGCAGGGCGGGTGGAATTCCGGGTGGATAAAACAGCCATCGTTCACTCCTCGGTCGGAAAACTGTCATTTGCGGATGAGAAGTTGATCGATAACATCAAATCGTTCCTGCAGGCCATAATTCAAGCGAAACCCCCTGCCGCCAAAGGAAAATACATCAAGAATATTTACATTTCTTCGACAATGGGACCCTCTCTGAAGATGGCAGAAAGTGTCGTTGAGAAATAGGAGAAGAGAAAGTGAGTGTTATCCGGCAAAAGAAGGAAGCATTTATTAAGGAGCTTAACAAGGATTTTAACAACTATGAGTCGTTCTATCTTGTGGATTTTGTGAACATGTCTGTCTCAAAGGCCATCGAGTTACGGAGAGAATTACGAAAGAATTCCTATGTGTTCAAAGTCGTCAAGAATCGACTGGCGCTAAGAGCCTTGAAAGAGGATTTTCCTGAGGAATTAAAGGAGCAATTCACCGGACCGACCGCTCTCGCTTTTGCTCCGGAGGATCCTGTAGGATTGGCCCGTTTGATCAAGGATTTTTCAATCAAGCACAAACTCTTGAAGGTCAAGGCGGGCATCGTGGAAGGGAGATATCTTCCTAGTGAAGATTTTCATAAAGTCGCTAATCTGTCTTCTCGAGAGGATTTATTGGCAAGACTCGGATTTTTAATGGCTTATCCATTAACACAATTATTAAAGACTTGGCAGGCCCCGTTCAGTAGTTTGGGCAGCATGTTGAGTCAACTAAAATCAAAAAATAGGGTTGGAGGTTAAAATGGCCAAAGCACAAACAAGTGAGGTTAAGGAAACTACTAAGGGCAAAAGAGAGGGATCAGCGAAGTTAACAAAGGATCAATTCTTCGAACATTTGGATAATCTGACAGTCTTAGAGCTTGCCGATTATATCAAAGAGTTTGAAGAGAGATATGGTGTCAGTGCTGCTGCCGCAATGCCCATGGCCTTTCCTGGAGCTGCAGTGCCTCAAGCAGAAACACAGGCTGAGGAAGAAAAGACCGAATTCAATGTGGTTTTGAAAGAAATCGGTGACAAGAAGATCAACGTCATCAAAACAGTAAGAGAGGTGACGAGTCTCGGATTGAAAGAGGCCAAAGATCTGGTAGATAGCGCACCCAAACCCGTAAAGGAAGGTGTTTCTAAAGACGAAGCAGAAGAGATAAAGAAAAAATTCGAAGAGGTAGGGGCTATCATCGAGATACAGTAGCCAAAAATGCGATTTTCTCTGAGTGTTTTGCTTTACAAAATTAAATCCTTCTGAGAGAGCGATTATGCCAAATGAATCAATGAATAATTATCGTGAAAGATTAAATTTCTCTAAAATCAAGGGGACGTTTCCCATGCCTGACATGCTGGATATCCAGAAATCGTCCTATGCCGAGTTCCTTCAAATGGATCTGTTGCCCGATGAGAGGAAGGAAACCGGACTCCAGGCGGCATTCAAGGATATCTTCCCTGTTTCTGATTTTAAAGAAACGACACAGCTGGACTTTATTAGCTATTCCATCGGGAACTGGGAGTGTAAATGTGGCCGGCTGAAAGGAGTGGAGAACTCCAGGCGCCGGTGCAATGGATGTGGGACACTTTTGACTCCAGGCATCGAGCTTACAGATAGAGAGATCTGTCCCTACTGTGGGGAGATCAAAAAGATCGAAATCCCCCTTTGTGATCACTGTGGCGATAGAGTTGAACTAAAGATGAAGTACAGCCCGATCGAGTGTCTCCAGAAAGGGTACACATACTCCATCCCACTGCGGATTAAAGTCAGGCTGATCTCTTGGGAGAAAGACCCGGCAACAAAAGCAAAGCGGTTGAAGCACATCAAGGAGCAGGAAGTCTACTTTGGCGACTTTCCGTTGATGACGGATAAGGGCACCTTTATTTTCAACGGCATCGAGCGAGTTGTAGTCTCCCAGTTACAGAGATCTCCCGGTGTGTTCTTCAGACCGGGAGACAGCAAGGGATTTTTCATCGGGAAAATTATCCCTTACAGAGGGGCTTGGGTCGAGTTCGAGTACGATGCTAAGAATATTCTTTTTGTCCGATTAGACAGGAAGAAGAAATTTCTAGCCAGTGTCTTTCTGAGAGCACTTGGATTCGGGTCGGATGAGGAGATCTTGCATCTCTTCTACGATGTGTACAAGATTTCCCCAAGTAAAGGGAAGTTCATGTGGGAATTGGACGAGAACCTAATAGGGAAAGTTGTAGATGAGGATGTCATCAACCCCAAAACCAAGAAGAAAGTGGTCCTTGCCAAGAAAAAACTAACCAAGGAGCTCTATCTCAAGCTGAAAGAACTCAAGGTCAAGCACGTCGTTCTTGCCCCAAAAGAATTTGATGGCGCTCTTTCTGCTTCTGATATCGAGGATGTGGTCAAGCCCATTGAAATAATCGGTGCAGAACAAATGGAAAAGCTCATCGAGATGAAGGAGCCCTTCGAGATATTCTTCCCGGAAAATGAGACCATCGGGGAGATCGTTTCCAACACCCTCCGCAAAGATGTCAACAAGGATACTAACCAGGCATTGGGAGAGATCTATAAAAAATTGAGACCTGGCGAACCTCATACAATGGAGAGTGCACACAACCTTTTTCACAATCTTTTCTTCAATCCCCAGAAGTATAATTTTTCTCGGATCGGACGCCTCAAGATGAATATCAAGCTTGAGCTGGACACTCCTCTCGATGAACGAACCCTGACGCCCATGGATTTTGTCGAAGTCATTAAATATCTGTTGCGTCTTCGTGCCGGTGAAGGGGATGTGGATGATATCGACCATCTGGGTAATCGCCGCGTTCGTTCTGTGGGAGAGCTTGTAGAGAATGCATTCCGGATCGGTTTGACCCGTATGGAGAGAACCATAAAGGAGAAGATGACCGTCACAGCAGATCTAGCATCAGCTATGCCTCAAGATCTCATCAACTCCAAGCCTGTCATCGCCGCGTTGAAAGAGTTCTTTGGGAGCTCTCAGCTCTCTCAGTTCATGGACCAGATCAACAGCCTGGCTGAAGTCACACACAAACGGAGGCTGAGTGCTCTGGGTCCTGGTGGATTGAGTCGAGAACGAGCCGGTTTTGAGGTTAGGGATATTCAGTCCTCTCATTACGGCCGCATCTGTCCTATAGAAACTCCTGAAGGCCCAAACATCGGATTGATCTCATCTTTGAGCAGCTTTGCTCGTGTCAATGAGTTCGGTTTTGTAGAGACTCCCTATCGGAAGGTCAGGGAAGGCCGGGTGATCGACTATGTGAAGATCCTTCATCCGGGGAGCAGCGCATTTAAAGTTAACGACGTCGTGGAAAGGGATAATCTGGAAAAAGAGATCATAAAGATCAAGAAGAAAAGCACCAAACATTTTCCTATGGTTGAACCATATTGCTTCTATCTCACAGCATGGGAAGAAGAAAAACACAACATCGCACAGGCGAATGCGCCTGTCGATGAGAAAGGCTATTTTACGAAGGACCTCATCAGTGCGAGGCAGTTGGGCGATTTTAAACTGCTCCCTAAGGATCAGATCGATTATATCGATGTGTCTCCCAAACAACTGGTTTCTCTTTCCACCTCGCTTATTCCCTTCTTGGAACACGATGATGCCAATCGTGCTTTGATGGGTTCAAACATGCAGAGACAGGCCGTACCCCTGCTCAAGCCAGAGGCCCCTTTGGTCGGGACGGGCATCGAGCATTTGGTGGCCAAAGGATCCGGAGATGTTGTGATATGTCGAAGGGCAGGAGTTGTTGAGTTTGTCGATGCAGAAAGGATTCTTGTACGCGTGGATGAGAAGGATGATTCCAAAGGATACGATGTGGGGACTGATCTCTACGTACTAACAAAGTTCCTCCGGACAAATCAGAACACGTGTTTGACACATCGGCCCATCGTGCGAAAAGGCGACAAAGTGGACCAAGGACAGATCTTGGCGGATAGTTCGTGTACAGATGCAGGGGAGTTGTCTCTAGGAAGGAATGTGCTTTGTGCCTTTATGCCGTGGAGGGGATACAATTTTGAGGATGCCATCATCGTCAGCGAAAAATTGATCAAAGAAGACATATTCACATCTCTTCATATCGTCGAGGAGTCGATCGAAGCGCGAGATACAAAACTCGGCCCTGAGGAGATCACGAGAGATATTCCCAATGTGCCGGAAAACTTGCTGCGCAATCTCGATGAGAATGGGATCGTCCGGATTGGCGCTCAAGTGAAATCAGGAGATATTCTGGTCGGCAAGGTGGCTCCCAAGGGTGAAACGCAGTTGTCCCCTGAGGAAAAGCTTTTAAAAGCGATCTTTGGGGAGAAAGCTCTTGATGTGAAAGATGCATCTCTGTACTGTTCTCCAGGGATCGAGGGGACTGTGATCGATGTCAGGGTGTTTTCCCGTAGAGGAATAGAAAAAGGACCTCGTGCCAAGGCCATCGAAAAAGATGAAATCTCCAAGATGAAGAGAAACGTGGATGATGAGATTATTATCCTTGAAGGAGAGAAGGAACGAAAGATCAAGAGCGTACTCAAGGGAGAGACCGTAGAGAAGGGGGTAAAATTTGGGGATGTCGAGTTAAAGAAAGGGAAAAAACTTACAGATGAAGTACTGAATTCCTTGCAATCCGGTGACCTTCCCAAACTCAAGCTTAAGAAAAATACAGAGAGAGATGAAAAAATAGCGGATATTCAAAAAAAGGTAAAACGGCAGATCGAAGCTCTCAAAGCTGTTCATAAGGAAAAGACCGATGCCTTGAAGAAAGGTGATGAGCTTTCGCCCGGTGTTATCCAGGTTATTAAGGTCTATGTCGCGATGAAGCGAAAACTCTCGGTGGGCGACAAGGTCTCGGGACGACATGGCAACAAGGGAATCATAGCCAAGATCGTTCCCGAAGAGGACATGCCTCGGATGCCGGACGGGAATCCTGTCGAGATCGTCTTGAATCCTCTGGGCGTCCCCTCAAGGATGAATGTGGGACAGATCCTGGAGACCCATTTGGGTTGGGCTGCAAGGGAACTCGGCCTGTGGATCGCTACGCCTGTATTCGATGGTATCGGAGAGGGTGAGATCAAAGAACTCCTAAAAAAAGCTGGACTTCCTTTATCGGGGAAAGTGCCCCTTTATGATGGGATCACAGGGGAAATCTTAGACCATGAAGTGACTGTGGGCTACATATACATCATGAAGCTTTACCATCTAGTTGATGATAAGATTCACGCGCGGTCTACAGGACCTTATTCACTCATCACGCAGCAACCACTGGGCGGGAAGGCTCAATTCGGCGGACAGCGTTTTGGTGAGATGGAAGTCTGGGCTCTGGAAGCCTATGGAGCCGCATACACACTTCAGGAGTTAATGACCGCCAAATCCGATGATGTGGAAGGTAGAGCAAAAATTTATGAATCGATCGTCAAGGGCGACTTGGATTTTACTCCCGGACTGCCTGAATCGGTGAATGTCCTGATCCGAGAGCTACAGAGTCTGTGCTTAAATGTGGAGCTGGAAAAAGCGGATAAGGAAGAAATATTGCCCTGGGGAATTGATGTTCCCCAAATCCTTAAAGGAGATAAATGATGGATACCAGGCATGCCATGGGAGGAAAACCCAAGATCGATTTCGATCAGGTAAGGATCTCTATCGCCTCATCCGAAAAGATCAAGAGCTGGTCGTGGGGCGAGGTCATCAAGCCTGAAACCATCAATTACAGAACGTTCAAGCCCGAAAAAGATGGCCTTTTTTGCGCTAAGATCTTCGGGCCCATCAATGACTATGAATGTCTCTGCGGCAAGTATAAACGGATGAAGTACAGGGGGATCATCTGTGAACGATGTGGGGTTGAAGTCACGCGATCGAAGGTGAGACGCGAGCGCATGGGGCACATTCAGCTGGCATCACCCGTGGCTCACATATGGTTTTTTAAGGGGACACCAAGCCGCATTGGCCTCGTGGTGGATCTTTCCATCAAAGATCTGGAAAAAGTCCTCTATTTTGAATCCTACATCGTGATTGATCCCGGCGATACTCCCTATCAAGTTAAACAGCTGTTGACCGAGGAGGAATATAAAGAGGCTCAGGAAAAGTTCGGTGATGAAATGGAAGTGTCCATCGGAGCTGAAGCCATTAAAAAGATCCTTGAACGGATAGATATCAACAAGGAGAGCGAGGAACTGCGGAAACTGATGAAGACGGAGACGTCCCAACAGCGGAAACTCCGCCATGCCAAACGGCTGCGGGTGTTCAAAGCTCTCAAAACCTCTGGCAATCGACCCGGGTGGATGATCCTGGATGTGATTCCTGTCATTCCCCCAGATCTCAGGCCACTTGTCCGGCTGGATGGGGGGCGTTTTGCGACTTCGGACCTGAACGACCTGTACAGAAGAGTCATCAACAGGAATAACCGGTTGAAGAAACTTATCGAACTCAAGGCGCCAGAGCTCATCATCAGGAATGAAAAAAGAATGTTGCAGGAGGCTGTGGATGCTCTCTTCGATAACGGGAAACGCGGTCGCGTTCACCTGGGGGCGAACAGACGACCCCTAAAGTCTTTGAGTGAGGCTCTTCGTGGAAAGCAGGGGCGGTTCCGGCAGAACCTGCTCGGAAAACGGGTCGATTATTCGGGACGTTCTGTGATCGTTGTAGGTCCAGAACTCAAGCTGAATCAGTGTGGATTGCCGAAGAAGATGGCCTTGGAATTGTTCAAACCATTCATTTTCCATAAGCTTGAAAAAGAGGGCCTTGTTCCCAGCGTTAAGATTGCCAGAGAATGGCATGAACAGGAAAAACCCGAAGTTTGGGATTATCTCGAGGAAGTGGTCAAAGAACATCCCATTCTCCTCAACCGCGCGCCCACTCTACACAGACTCGGGATCCAGGCTTTTGAACCGATTCTGGTCGAAGGAAAGGCCATTCAGATCCATCCGTTGGTCTGTGCCGCCTTCAATGCTGATTTTGATGGCGACCAGATGGCGGTACACATCCCGCTCTCTGTTGAAGCCCAGGTGGAAGCCAGGACACTGATGCTCTCCACAGAAAATATCCTCTCCCCCGCACATGGCCGACCCCTCGCTATCCCCAGCCAGGATATGGTTTTGGGGTGTTATTATTTGACTTTAGAGAGGCCGCGGCAGAAAAGTGAGGGGCGAGTATTCTCTTCTGCGGAAGAAGTTCTTTTAGCTCTCGAGAATGGAGAAGTTGGACTCCATGCAGGCATCAAGGTCAAGTTCAAAGGCCCCCTTATGAACCTGTCCACTTACTATGATGACCAGGCCGTCTTGACATGCCCGGTTTCAGACATTGCTAACAAAGTCATCGAAACGACTCCGGGACGGATCATCTTCAACAACATCCTTCCCGAGGGCATCCCCTTTATCAACGGCAAGATGAAAAAGAAGGGCATGGAGAGTCTTGTCTACTACTCCTACCTCAAGGTGGGACACGAGTCCACGATCAGGGTCTTGGACGATATGAAAGAATTAGGATTCAACTATGCGACACAGGCAGGTTTCTCCTTGGGGATCGATGATTTTATCATTCCCAGAGAGAAAAAAGGATTGGTGGAGAGAGCACAGAAGGAAGTCCAGAAGATTGAGAATCTGTATCAGGAAGGAGTGATCTCGTCCAGAGAACGATTTAATCGTGTCGTTGAAATTTGGGGTGGAGTCACAGATAAAGTGTCAAGCGCGATGATTGAACAGATGCGCGAGGTAAGCTTTGAGAGTGATAATCTGAATCCATTGTTCGTGATGGCAGATTCTGGGTCTCGAGGGAATAAGCAGCAGATCCGGCAGTTGGCCGGTATGCGAGGTCTCATGAGCAAACCTTCTGGTGAGATCATCGAGATGCCCATCATCTCGAATTTGCGTGAAGGCTTGAACGTTCAGCAATACTTTATCTCTACACATGGTGCGCGAAAAGGCTTGGCCGATACAGCGCTTAAAACAGCGAATTCCGGTTATCTCACACGTAAACTCATCGATGTGGCCCAAGAGGTGATCGTCGATGAGTATGATTGTGGCACCCTGAAGGGCGTGAACATCACAGCTATCGTTGAAAACGGTGAGCTTATCGAGTCTTTTGTTGATAGGATAGTGGGTCGCATGTCACTGGAAAAACTGGTTCATCCGGATACGAATGATGTGATCATAGATGTCAACGAAGAGATCACCGAAGATGTCGCTCAGATATTGGAGCACCAGGGTATTGAACGGATCAAACTACGTTCGGTCCTGACGTGTGAATCTCAGAGAGGAGTCTGTCAACTCTGCTACGGACGCGATATGGCAACCGGCGCTCTCGTTGAGCTTGGGGAGGCTGTCGGGATCACCGCGGCCCAATCCATCGGAGAGCCGGGAACACAATTGACCATGAGGACCTTCCATGTGGGAGGGATCGCCATGGGCGGTGCCGAAAGGTCCAAGCTGGAAGCAAAGAATGATGGAATAGTGAAGTTCAGCGATAATCTCAAGTCTGTTGTCAATAAAGAAGGCTCCATCATCGTTGTGAATAGGAATGCCAGTATTGCCATACTCGACCACAGGCAGCGTGAGATCGAGCATTATCAGGTTCCCTATGGAGCAAACGTTTTTGTCAATGACATGGAAGAAGTCAAATCACATCAGGAATTTGCGGAATGGGATCCTTTTAATACATTTATCATCAGTGAAGAATCGGGGATTGTCAAATTCCATGATGTTGTCCTAGGGGCCACCATGGAAGAAATCCAGGATGAATGGACAGGTATGATAACTCCTGTCATCATAGACCCTAAAGATGAGAAAATGCAGCCTCAGATCCTCATTACAGATAAGAATAAAAAGGTCTTCCGGAAATATTTCTTGCCCTCCGGAGCAAACCTCGAGGTCAAGGATAATGATAAGGTCTATGCAGGAACTGTGCTTGCAAAGATTCCCAGAGAGGCTGCGCGGACCAAAGACATCACGGGTGGATTGCCGAGAGCGGAAGAGCTGTTTGAGGCCCGCCGTCCCAAGGCTCCCGCTGTGATCTCTGAGATCGATGGTGTCGTGAAGTTTGGAGGTTTGGTAAGAGGCAACCGGAAGCTCACGGTCCACAATGAGCGAGGAGGAGAGAAGGAATATTTCATTCCCAAGGGAGCACATTTGAGTGTCGGTGAGGCAGAAAGAGTTCGAGCGGGGACCCCTCTTATGGATGGTCCTGTGAATCCTCACGACATACTGAAGGTTCTGGGAGAGAAAGAACTGGCAGAGTATCTTTTGCGCGAGATCCAGGAAGTCTACAGTCTTCAGGGAGTCTCCATAAACGATAAACATATCGAGGTCATAATCCGCCAGATGCTGCGCTGGCTTAAAGTCGAAGAGGTGGGTGATACAGAATTCTTGGTGGATGAGCAGGTGGACAAGTTTGTCTTCCAGGGGAAAAACGAAAAAGCACTAAAAGAAGGCGGAAAACCTGCCAATGCCAGACCCCTTCTCTTAGGGATCACAAAAAGCGCTCTGAGCACTGACAGTTTTATCGCTGCAGCGTCGTTCCAGGAGACAACGCGTGTCCTGACTGAGGCCAGCTTATACGGAAAAGTCGACTACCTCCGTCGGCTGAAAGAGAATATCATAATGGGACGATTGATCCCAGCTGGCACGGGCTACAAATTCTACCGTGACATTGAGATCAAGGAGGATCGAGAGGAAAAAATCGGAGAGGAAATCGACATTCAGCTAGGCGACTCCAAACTGAGCTAAATGTTCTAATTTCCTTGACATAGAAGGGTAATTTTTGCTATTATCCTGACATTCGTCTCGTAGTATTTCACCTGAGTGAGGCGGATGCCAAACACTTTCATGTTGAAGAGGAGTTAGTAAATTGCCGACTGTTAATCAATTGGTGAGAAAAGGCCGAGTGCCCAAGAAATATAAAGGAAAATCTCCGGCCTTAGAAAGTTGCCCCCAGAAGAGGGGGGTGTGTACCCGTGTTTTCACGACAACTCCGAAAAAGCCGAATTCGGCGATGCGGAAAGTTGCCAGAGTCAGGCTGACGAATAACATAGAGGTTACGGGATATATTCCTGGAGTCGGCCACAACCTCCAAGAACACTCGATTGTTCTGATAAGAGGTGGCCGGGTCAAAGATTTGCCTGGAGTCCGTTATCATGTTATCCGAGGTTCCTTGGATTGTGAAGGAGTACAGGAGAGGATGAAAGGCCGGTCCAAATACGGGAGCAAAAGGCCCAAGGAGAGACGGAGCGCAAGCTAGAGGAGCCACACATGCCCAGAAGAGGAACAATCAAGAAGAGGAAGTTGAAACCCGATCACTTCTATAACAGCATGCTTATCTCAAAATTCATCAATTCCGTGATGAAGAAAGGGAAAAAGAGCGTGGCTGAAAGAATTGTGTATAGTACGATGGAACAGGTGAAACAGAAAGCGAAGGAAGATCCCCTGAAAATGTTCGAAAAGGCCGTGGACAACGTACGGCCCTCCCTGGAGACTAAATCACGGAGAGTTGGAGGAGCTACATATCAGGTCCCGATCGAAGTTTCTATCAGCCGTGCCACGTCTCTTGCGGTTCGGTGGATTCTTCGCTTCGCGGCGGAAAGACCGGGAAAGAGCATGATCGAAAAGCTATCGGCTGAGATCATGGATGCCGCCTACAATCGTGGCGGTGCGATAAAAAAGAGAGAAGATACACATAAGATGGCAGACGCAAACAGAGCTTTTGCCCACTATAAATGGTAGATTCCCTGATTAAGGATTTTTTCGAAGACCAAAATGGAGTGCAGAGTTGGAACGAGGAATACCTATCGAACAGGTCAGAAACATCGGTATTATGGCGCATATCGATGCGGGGAAGACTACCACTACAGAGCGCATCCTGTTCTACTCTGGTATCACTCACAAGATAGGAGAAGTGGATGAGGGCACTGCTGTCATGGATTGGATGGCGCAGGAGCAGGAGCGGGGAATAACCATCACTTCAGCTGCAACCACTTGCAGCTGGAATAATTGCCGAATCAATATCATTGATACCCCCGGTCATGTGGATTTTACAGTCGAGGTTGAGCGCTCTCTCAGAGTCCTCGATGGTGCTATCGTCATTTTCTGCAGCGTGGGAGGCGTTGAGGCTCAGTCTGAGACCGTTTGGAGACAGGCTGACAGATACAATGTCCCCCGAATTGTGTATATGAATAAGATGGATCGGATCGGTGTGAATCCGGAGAAAGCTTTTAAAGAAATGAAAGAAAAATTATCGGCCAACCCTCTGGTTATCCAGATGCCCCTGGGGAAAGAAGAAAATTTCAGGGGTGTCGTAGATCTCATAGAGATGAAAGAGCTCGATTGGGGAAAAGATCTCCTTGGGTCGACGTATGAAGTCAGAGAGGTTTCTGAAGAGAACAAAGAAGAGGCTGAGAGAAAACGCGGTGAGATGTTGGAAAAACTGAGCGAAATCGATGATGCGCTAATGGAACGGTACCTCGATGAAATGGACATTTCTCCAGAGGAGATTCGGAGAGCTGTCAGGAAAGGTACGATCGCATTGAAATTCGTGCCCGTTCTTTTTGGCGCGTCATTCAAAAATAAAGGTGTCCATCCCCTGCTCGAAGCTGTTGTGGACTACTTGCCGTCTCCTGTTGATATTCCTCCGGTCGTTGGACATCATCCACGAACGAGGAAAGAAGAAACACGGAATGCTTCGGATTCAGAGCCGTTTTCGGCACTCGTCTTTAAGATCATGAATGATCCTTATGTCGGCACCCTTTCGTTCGTCCGCGTATATTCAGGGAAGGCTCATGTGGGCTCTTCTGTGTACAACTCGACCAAAGATGAGGAAGAACGTATCACGCGCATACTGGAAATGCACTCGAATAAGAGAAAGGATGTCGAGGAATTTTATGCGGGTGACATCGCCGCTCTTGGGTCTATGAAAAGCCTTTCTACGGGCGATACACTCTGTGCGAAGAATAGATCCATAGTGCTAGAAACTATAAAGTTCCCTGAGCCTGTGGTCTCTGCTCATATCGAACCTAAATCACGAAGTGAACACGTGAAGTTGTCTGACGCCCTCGAAAAATTAACAAAAGAGGACCCAACGTTTAAAGTGCTGCCCGATCCCATGACAGGCCAAACTCTGGTCCATGGGATGGGAGAGCTTCATCTTGAGATACTCATGGACCGGATGGCGAGGGAATTCGGTGTGAAAGCCAATCTAGGAAGACCCCAAGTGGCCTACAAAGAGAGTATTACAGTGCCCGCTCATGGCGAGGGTAAATATACCCGGCAGATTGGGGGTAAAACACAGTACGGTCATTGTGTCTTAAATATCGAACCCATGGAGAGAGGACAACGATTCGAATTCGTGAACGGAATAAAAAAGGGCGTGATCCCAGCGGAGTTCATTGCCTCCATCGAAGATGGTGCTAGAGAGGCAATGGAAGCGGGGATCCTGGGGGGCTTCCCTGTGACGGATGTGAGGGCCACTCTTATAGACGGATCCTATGATGAGGATGATTCTACTCCCATCGCCTTCAAGATAGCGGGTTCGTTGGCTTTTAAGGAAGCAGCAAAAAAAGCCAGTCCGATACTTCTCGAGCCCATCATGAGTCTTGTCGTCCTTAGCCCCGATGAATACCTCGGAGATATCGTCAGTGATATCAATGCAAGGCGAGGTAAGATCGAGGAGATGGGGATGAGTGGAGGATCACGTCAAGTGAGAGCGCATGTCCCACTGGCTGAGATGTTCGGGTACGCAACGATCTTGAGGACCTTGTCCCAGGGTCGAGGTGTATTCTCCATGGAATTTATGATGTATGATTCCGTCCCTCCGAAGGTGAGCGAAGGGATCATCGCAAGGATTGAAGGTCGAGTGCCTCTTCACTGATCAAAAATGGTGAAATGTGAAAGATAAAAACAAAAAAGGATGGCAAACAAAAGACCGAGCGAGAATTCGCAAAATCAACGTGTCTTTTAACGCTTCCTTCTTACATTTTACGATAAAAGAACAAGGAGGTTATGGGAATGGCGAAGGCAAAGTTTGAGAGGACGAAGCCGCATTTAAACATAGGGACGATAGGGCATGTGGATCATG
>CAZXJE010000054.1:0-15306 GCA_964640835.1 uncultured Eubacteriales bacterium | reverse complement strand
CTCTAGGATCGCCATTTCCGCCCCATCTCCGGCACGAGGACCTAGCTTGATGATCCTGGTGTATCCGCCCGGCCTCTCCGTGAAACGGGGGCCGATATCCTCAAAGAGTTTTTTAACCGCATCCTTATTGTAGATGTATTGCAGAGCCTGCCGCCGCGTGTGGAGAGAGTTTGTCTTGGCAAGAGTGATCATCTTCTCGGCAATTGGTCGTGTCGCTTTTGCTTTAGAAAGTGTTGTTCTGATCCGCTCCTTTTGGACAAAAGACGTCACAAGACTCCTGAGCAAGGCCTTTCTCTGGGAGGAGTTTCTTCCTAGCTTTTTTCCGCTGAGCTGATGCCTCATTCCAAGACTCCTTCTCCTCTCTCCTCTTCAGGCTTTGGGGCGCCATCGATCTTCTCGACTAATTTTGGATGAAGCTCCAAGTTCAAACTCAATCCTAATTCTTGAAGGGTTTCCTTGATCTCAGTAAGAGATTTACGGCCGAAGTTTTTTGTCTTCAACAGCTCATCCTCTGTTTTCTGTACGAGTTTATAGATCTTCTCGATGCCCGCTGAACGGAGGCAGTTGTTCGAACGCACCGAAAGCTCCAGATGGTCGATCGACTTAGAGAGGATATCTAACTGAGAAAAATATGGGATCTCTTTCTTTGCGGGGGCAGATTCCAATTCTGCTGGCTCATCAACGATGTTCAAGAAAATGACCAAATGGCTTCTCAAGATCTTTGCAGCTTGAGCGAGGGCATCTTGAGGAGATATGGCCCCAGTCGTCCAGACTTCCAAGGTCAGTTTTTCATAATCGATTCTTTTGCCTACACGAGCAGGTTCGACCCTATAATTCACCTTAAGAACCGGGGAGTGAGAGGAATCCAGCGGGATAAAATCAACGCTCAGTTCCTCGTTATAGTTCAGATCGGCAGGAATATATCCTCTGTTGTTCTCCACGATCATCTCGATGTCCAAATTTCCATCCTTATCCAAGGACGCGATATGGATATCTTCGTTGAGGACCACTATATCGGAGTCATGTTCGATATACGAAGCATTAACTTCTGCAGGTCCCTTTTTCTTCAGGGTTACTGTTTTAGGTTCTTTACCCATCAACTTCAAAGGGACACTTTTAAGATTTAAATTGATATCTGTCACATCTTCAACGACACCCGGAAGTGTCGAGAACTCATGGAGAACATTCTGGATACGGACGTTCGTGATGGCCGCACCCGAGATGGAAGACAGAAGAATCCTCCGCAACGAATTCCCGATCGTGATACCAAAACCTCTTTCAAAAGGCTGAGCTGTGAACTTGCCGTATTTCTCTGTTAATGTCTCATAATCACATTCCAAATACCTCGGTTTCTGAAAACCTATTTCTATCATTTCTCCTCCTAACCTGGTTCCATTTATCCTGACTCAGCCCGAAAAGATTAAAGACATTTTCGGTCTTTAGCCCTCGGGAGTTTCTAGGATTACTATCTGGAGTAAAGCTCCACGACAAGATGCTCTTCAACAGGAATCGACACATCCTCGCGAGTGGGAAATGTGAGAACCTTTGCCGCCATGTTATCCCTGTCTACTTCCATCCAGCCCGGAACTGTTTTATTTTTATTGAATTCGACGATCGCTTTATATTCTTCGTGACCGGCCGATCTTTCCCTGAAAGCCACGACATCGCCTTTGGTCACCAACATGGAAGGAGCGGTGACTTTTCTTCCATTGACGCTGAAATGACCATGAGTGATCATCTGCCGTGCATGGAAACGGGAATGGGAAAATCCTATGATATAAACCACGTTATCCAGCCTTCTCTCCAGCATGGACAAAAGGGTTTCTCCAGTGATCCCTCTTTTCCGTTCTGCTCTCTTGAAGAACAGCTTGAATTGTTTTTCAGACATGGCATAATACCTTTTTAATTTTTGCTTTTCCCTCAACTGAATGCCATATCCGAGGATCCTTCGTCTCATCCTCCCATGTTCACCCGGCGGATAAGGTCTACGTTCAACCGGACACTTATCGGTAATGCACTTGTTTCCTTTGAGGAACAGCTTTGTCCTCTCTACCCGACAATAACGACATATCGAATTTCTCTCCTTTGACATCATTCACTCCTTAGAGGGGAAAATCCCTCAAACTCTCCGCCGTTTCCTCTGACGACAACCGTTGTGAGGTATGGGTGTTACGTCTCTGATGGATTTTATCTCCAATCCTCCCGCCTTGAGGGCTCTTATCGCAGATTCCCTCCCAGCTCCAGGGCCTTTAACCCTGACATCCACATATCTCACGCCAAATTCTTTGGCATCGTTTGCGACCTCTTTGGCCGCCAATTGGGCCGCAAACGGCGTCCCTTTCCGTGCGCCCTTGAAGCCTGCTGTACCCGAACTCTTCCAGCAAAGCGTGCTTCCCTGCTGGTCTGTTATGGTGATGATTGTATTGTTAAACGTCGATTGGACATAAGCGATACCAAATCCGATGTCCTTTCTGATTTTTTTCTTCTTTACTTTTCTCTTCGGTTTAGCCATCAAACGCTCCCGCTATTTTTTCTTGATAGTACGCCCCGTAGGGCCCTTTCTCGTCCGTGCATTCGTTTTTGTCCTCTGCCCACGCACAGGAAGTCTTCTCTTGTGGCGCATGCCTCTGTAAGAACTGATATCCATCAACCGCTTTATATCCATGGTGACCTCTTTTCGGAGGTCTCCTTCGATCTTCTCTTGCTTTTCGATGATCTGACGGATCTTATTGATCTCCTCTTCGCTCAAGTCTTTGACTTTTTTATCCGTATCGATCTTTACCGCTTCGAGAATCTTGATTGCTTTCGATCGGCCGATGCCATAGATATAGGTCAAACCAATTTCGATCCTTTTTTCTGGGGGAAGGGTGATTCCAGCAATTCTAGCCATTTTTACCTCATCTATCCTTGTTTTTGTTTATGCTTCGGGTTTGTGCATATGACCCGGAGTGTACCTTTTCTCTTGATGATCCGACAATTCCGGCACATCTTTTTAACTGAGGCCCTAACTTTCATTGTCCTGTCCTTTATTTGAATCGATAAGTGATTCTCCCTTTGGTCAAATCATACGGTGATAGTTCCACCAGAACTTTGTCCCCGGGAAGAATCCGAATAAAGTGTTTGCGCATTCTCCCCGATATATGGGCCAAAATTTTGTGTTTATTAGACAACTCCACGCGAAACATCGCATTCGGAAGCGTTTCGAGCACTGTGCCTTCGGCTTCGATCACATCATTCTTAGACATGCCGAGACTCCTTTACATATCCGCGATTATTTTCATCCTCTGGAAGGCTCAAGATCTCAACCCCATTTTGAGTGAGAGCAACAGTGTGTTCATAATGTGCTGAAAGGCTCCTATCCTTTGTAACGGCCGTCCAATTGTCCGAAAGGATTTCAACTTCCCAGTTGCCGATGGCGATCATGGGCTCTATGGCTAAAACCATTCCTGGTTTCAGTTTCGGCCCACGGCCAGGCGATCCGAAATTTGGGATTTGGGGTTCCTCATGCAGTGAGAACCCGATCCCATGACCGACAAACGAGCGGATCACTGAAAATCCCTGAGACTCCACATGGCTCTGGATGGCGTATGAAATATCCGAAAGCCTGTTCCCCTCCTTGATTTTCGCCACGCCCATGGCGAAGGATTCTCTTGCCGTAGCGATGAGTTTCTCTACCTGGGGAGTGATCTCCCCGACAGGGTAAGTCACCGCCGCATCTCCATAAAAACCATCATAGACCACGCCAAAATCAAGGCTGATGATATCCCCGGACCGGAGAGTTCTGGAGGAAGGAATACCATGAACGATTTCCTCATTGATCGATGTACAAAGAGAGGCGGGATATCCACGATATCCTTTGAAGGCTGGCACTGCATCCATTTCTCGGGTTCTCCTCTCCGCATATTCATTCAGATCTTTTGTCCGAATTCCTGGCTTGATCATCAGACCTAGTTCCGAAAGAATTTTTGCCACGATCTGATTACTCCGCTTCATGATTCGAATTTCTTCCTCACTTTTGTAGATGATCATTGCTCTGCTCTAATTCTCCGTTTTGTCGATCGCCTTATCGAGCACTTCACGCACCCTGGCAAAAATATCTTCTATAATTCCCTCTCCGTTGATCTGATAATAATTTGTTTTAGCCTTATAGTAATCAACGAGGGGTTCTGTTTGCTCATGATAAACCTTCAGCCTGTCCTGGATCACCTCAGGCATGTCATCATCTCTCCGGATGAGCTTCCCGGAACAGACATCACAGACATTCTCTGCTTCTGGGATATTGCTAAGCAAGTTGTATATCGTACCACAGTTCGAACAGATCCTCCGTGCACTCAACCTGTCGACAACGACCTGGTCGGGCAAATATATCTCGATCACCACTTCCCGGTGATTTTGATCTATGCTATCCAGCTTCCGGGCTTGATTTATGGTTCTGGGGAATCCATCCAGGATATATCCCACTGCACAGTCGGGTTTTGTGGTCCTTTCTTCAACCATCTTTACAACCAGGTCATCCGCAACAAGGTCACCCCGCTCCATGATCGCCTTGGCCTCGTGGCCCAGAGCTGTCCCCAGGGATACGGCTTCGCGCAGCAGGTCGCCCGTAGAGATCCTCGGGTAGCCGTAGGTCTTGGTCACAAGATCTCCTTGAGTTCCCTTCCCGCTGCCGGGAGCGCCGAGCAAAATGATCTTCATCCCCTCCGACCTCTTATTCTCCCTCGACGCATAAAGCCATCATAGTGACGCATGACAAGCTGCGCTTCGATTTGCTGGAGGGTATCCATGGCCACACCCACAACAATAAGTATGGATGTGCCGCCAAAATAAAAATCGACGCCCGCTCCCTGCGTGAACCACTGGGGCAGGTTTTGGTCCAGAAAACTCCCGATCAAGGGAAGGTTCTGCACGCGAATTCCGGTCATCATAAACTCGGGCATAGTGGCCACAGCTGCAAGGTAGAGCGCTCCAACCAGGGTTAGCCGCGAGAGGACGCCATCGATATAATCAGACGTATTCTTCCCGGGTCTTATTCCTGGAATGAATCCGCCATACTTTCTCAAGTTGTCCGCCACATCCGTCGGGTTGAAAATAATGGAGACATAAAAATAAGTGAAAAATATAATGGCTGTGATGTAAAGCAGCACATACAGCGGCATCCCCATCCCGAACTGCTGAGCGATGTTCTGGATGACGGGAATCCTGATCATCTGAGCCATTGTTGAAGGTATCGTGATAACGGATGCAGCAAAGATAATGGGAATAACTCCTCCGGTGTTCACTCGCAGAGGAAGATGTGTGCTCTGCCCTCCATAGATCTTTCTGCCGACAACCCTCTTTGCATAAGAGACGGGTATACGCCTTTGACCTCTTTCCACAAAAACAATGCTGGCACAGACAACGACCATTATAGCAATGATGAATATCAACTTCAGTGGCCCCATGTCTCCGGTCCGGATTTGCGAAACAACGCTCTGCATAGCCCGGGGAAAATCAACCACAATGCCGGCAAATATGATCAGCGAGATCCCGTTTCCGATACCCCGTTCTGAGATCTGTTCTCCCAGCCACATGATAAAAACGGTTCCTGTTGTCAAGGTGAGAACAGTGAGAAGTTTAAATCCAATGCCAGGGTTGGGGACAATGGCTGCTCCTCCAGGACTGCGCAAAGATTCCAAAAGCATGGCAATGGCAGAGGCCTGAATAATACAGATAAAAAGGGTGCCATAACGGGTGTATTGAGTGATCTTCTTCCTTCCGAGTTCTCCTTCCTTAGACAACCTTTCCAAGTATGGCCAAACAACCTGGAGCAGCTGAAGGATGATGGATGAACTGATATATGGCATAATGCCCAGCGCGAAAATTGTCATTCGCGACATGTTTCTTCCCGAGAAAAGATCGATGAATCCGAATATGGTCCCCTTTTGTGCTTCCCAAAACTCCGCTAAAGCGGCGGCGCTGATCCCAGGATTCGGGATTTGCGCACCGATCCTGTAAACAGCCAGAATGAAAAGAGTGAAAAGGACTCTCTTTCTCAGGTCAGGGATACTGAAGATGTTTTTTATACTATCAAGCATTGTTAACTTCCAATCAGGACTGCTTTCCCACCCGCATCCTCGATTTTTTTCTGCGCAGAAACAGAGAATTTATGAGCATGGATGGTCTTGGCAGAAGAGATGTCTCCCTGCCCCAAGATCTTGACCCTCTCTGCTTCCTTTTTTATAATGCCGGCTTCGACCAAATCCTTGAGTTTGATCTCATCCTTTGTCACCTTTTCCAATCGCGCCAGATTCACCGCGCTGTATTCTTTTCGAAAGATATTCGTAAATCCCCTCTTCGGGAGTCTACGGCTGAGAGGCATCTGACCGCCCTCAAATGCCCGTTTTCGAGAATATCCGGAGATGGATTTTTGGCCTTTGGTCCCTCGCCCAGCCGTTTTTCCTCTGCCCGAACCAGGACCTCGACCTACTCTTCTCCGTTCTTTTCGAGAATTCTTTGCAGGATGCAGATTGTTCAGATTCATTTTGTATCCAACTCCTCCACCTTCACTAAATGAGGAACCTTCCTGATCATTCCCCTTATCTCCGGACAGTCCTTACGGATAACTTCCGAGTTGATCCTTCGCAGACCTAATCCTTTGATGACTTCACGCTGTTTCTGCGGATGGCCGATAAGGCTTCTGGCGAGTCGGATCTTGATCTGCTTTTCAGCGGATTTTGCCGCCTTTTGTTGCCCTTTATTCGCTTTGGCTTTCGCTGGAGCCTGAGTTTCCTCTTTTACTGCCATATTATCTCCTCTTCTTTGTGTCTGATGGCAGAGATTTTCTTCGGATTTTTGAGACTTCCCAAAGCCTCCATGGTGGCGTTGGCCACGCTGATGGGATTATTGCTACGCAGAGATTTTGTCAGGATATCTTTGATCCCTGACAACTCCATAATAACCCGCACAGCTCCACCTGCAATAACTCCTGTTCCTTCAGATGCGGGCCGAAGAACCACCATCCCGCCCCCATGCACTCCTTTCACAAAATGGGGAATCGTCGTATCTTTGAAGGGGACTTCGATCATGTTCTTTTTGGCATTTTGGACGGCCTTCGCTATGGCAGGAGGCACCTCTCGCGCTTTGCCCATTCCGATTCCCACCATGCCATTCTTGTTCCCTACTGCAACAAGAGCAGAAAAGCTCAGGTTTTTTCCGCCCTTAACGACCTTAGTCGTTCGTCTGATGGAAATGACCTGGTCCTTAAGTTCTATTTCCTCTTCAAATTTCTCTTTGATCTCGTCTTTGGCCACTTTTTGCCTCCTGTCTCGAACACTCTGGGGCTAGAAACTCAGCCCCCCTTTTCTCATGGCTTCAGCCAAGGTTTTCACCCGGCCATGATAGGGATATACGCCTCTATCAAAAATGACTGTCTTGATCTTGTTGCTCTTCGCTTTTTTTGCAACCATCTCACCCACTGTTTTCGCTGCGTCCATGTTTTTGGTATTCTTGGTCTTTGTCCCGAATTCCTTTTCCCTCGTCGAAGTTGAAAAGAGCACCTTTCCGTTTTCATCATCGATCAACTGGACATAGATATGTCTGTTACTCTTAAACACATAGGCTCTCGGCCGTTCCGGTGTCCCCGATATCTTTTTCCGAATCCTTTTCCTGATCCGTAATCTTGCATTTGCCTTTAAGGTCACATTATTTTTATACAACGCTCACCGCCGTTTTCCGTTCTTTTTTCAACAGTCTTTCACCCACATAACGGACGCCCTTTAATTTATACGGATCAGGTTTGCGAAAGCTCCGTATTCTGTGTGCTTCCTGACCGACACGTTGTTTGTCGATCCCTTTGACCGTGATCAGGGTCGGTTTTTCCAAGACGATCTCGATATCATCGGGAATTGTGTACAATACCGGCTTTGAATAGCCCAGGTTGAGTTCCAGTTTTTCATTATCCAGACGCGCGCGATATCCCACTCCTACGATCTCCAGTCGTTTTGTGAATCCTGTGGAAACGCCCGTGGCTGAATTGAAGGCCAAAGTCCGGCACAAACCATGATACGCAGGAAGTTTATCAAAGTCATTGTCTCTAGTGATCTTCAGCACATTATCGGTAAGATCTGCTTTGATTCCTGGCAAAAGCGGGGAATCCAGCTTTCCTTTCGGGCCCTCAAATTCAATTTTATCCATGAAGATGGTCACTTTGACTCCTTCTGGAACGACGATCGGTTCTTTTCCAACTCTGGACATTGCTCAATTCCTCTCAAAATAAATTTACCAAACCTGGCACAAAACCTCCCCTCCAAGCTCAAGGTTCTCACATTTTTTTCCTGTCATCATACCTTTGGAGGTCGATACGATCACAATCCCCAATCCATTGAGGACCTTTGGGATTGAGTCCGATTTGCAGTAGATCCGGCATCCTGGTTTGCTCACACGGCTCAGTCCTGAAATCACGGATTCGCTATCTTCCGTGTATTTGAGTAGAATATTCAACACACCCTGGATATTCCCTTCCATAACTCTGAAGCTCTTGATATATCCCTCGTCTTTGAGTATCTTTGCGATCTCGATCTTCATTCGAGACGAAGGGATCCGCACATCTTTTTTCTTCGCCATCGCCGCATTCCTGATTCTTGTAAGCATGTCAGCAATAGGATCAGTCATAGTCATAATTGAACCTCTCTTTGTCTTTTACCAGGACGCCTTTATGATTCCTGGGATCTCTCCTTTAAGGGCCAACTCGCGAAAACAGAGACGACACATGTCGAACTTACGATAATACCCTTTGGAACGTCCGCATATCCGGCACCGGCATTTTTTCCTTACAGCATACTTTGGCTCTTTCAAATACTTGGCCATACTTGACTTTCTAGACACTTTCGCCTTCCTTACAATGCCCCGCTGAAGGGCATTCCTAGTTTTTGAAGCAAAGCATACGCTTCTTTGTCCTTTTTCGCCGAAGTAACAATGGTGATATTCATGCCGCGTGACTTTTCCACTTTCGTATAGTCGATTTCGGGAAAAACGAGCTGGTCCTTCAAACCAAGAGTATAGTTTCCTCTCTTGTCAAAAGCCCGGGAGGGAACTCCTCTAAAATCTCGCACACGGGGAAGGACGATGTTGACCAGGCGGTCATAGAACTCATACATCATTTTTCCCCGCAGGGTGACATAACAGGCAATGGCATGTCCCTGCCGCAGCTTGAACGTAGAGATGGATTTCTTCGCTCTTCCCACAGCCGGGGACTGTCCGGTGATAAAGCTCAACTCCTTCTTGGCTGCATCCAAAGCTTTGATGTTCTGGATGGCTTCTCCTACACCGATGTTGATAACAATTTTTTCGAGTCTGGGCACAGCCATCTTATTGGTTATGGATAACTCCTGCTGGAGCTCCGGGATGATCTCTTTTTTGTATTTTTCCTGGAGGCGACTCATTTTTTATTCCTCATCAATTCTTTTCCAGACTTATGTCACATTTGGCACAAACCCTGGTCTTGCTTCCGTCCTCGAGTCTCTTTGTCCTCACACGCACACCCTGTGCGCACTCGGAGCAGTAGAGCATCAGGTTGGATACATGGACAGGAGCTTCCTTTTCCATGATCCCACCTTGAATATTTTTGCTCTGATCACGTCGGATGAACTCTTTGGCAAACTTAATCTTCTCTACAATGACGGTGCGTTTTTCTGTGTTCACCTTGAGGACTTTGCCTGTTTTCCCCTTGTCTTTCCCTCTAAGGACAATAACCTCGTCATTCTTTCGGACTTTCATCTTATTCATCAAAGCACCTCTGGAGCTAGGGAGACGATTTTCATGAATTTCTTCTCACGCAATTCCCGTCCGACCGGGCCAAAAACACGGGTCCCGATGGGCTCTCCTTGGCGGTCGATGACCACAGCGGCATTGTCACCAAATCGGATGTAGGAGCCGTCTTTACGTCGGATTTCCTTTTTTGCCCGAACGACAACTGCACGGATGACTTTTCCTTTAGGGATCTTGCTCTCCGGTTCCGCTTCCTTCACTGACGCCGAAATGATATCTCCGATAGTTGCAGTCCTGCCAACTCCGCCGCCGAGGGGAGTTATGCACAAAATCTTTCGCGCTCCTGAATTGTCGGCGACTTTGAGCATAGTCTCTTGTCGTATCATTATTTTTTATCCTCGTTTTCCTTCTCGATTTCAGCGGGAGACAGGCCAACGATCTCTTTCACACGCCATCTCTTCTTCTTGCTCAGGGGTCGCGTCTCGACGATCTTGACCACGTCGCCAATCTTGCATTTTTCGTACTCATCATGGACGAGAAACTTCTTGCGTCTTTTGATGATCTTTTTATAAAGCGGATGTCTCACTTGACGTTCGACAAGAACTGTCACGGTTTTTTTCATCTTGTTCCCGGTAACGACACCGACTTTAGTTGTCTTTCTCCCTTGAATTGTGTCCATTCTCTATTCCATCCCTTTATTTTTTTCTCTAAGTATGGTTTTGATGCGTGCAAGATCTTTTTTTATATTTTTGAGCTTCATTGCATTCTCGAGCTGTCCCAACGCATGCTGGAACTTCAGCTTGAAAAGCTGGTCTTTCAGCTCTTCTTCCTTGTTGAGCAACTCGTCTTCTGTAAATTCTCTGAATTCTGTAGCTTTCATCTCAGTTCCCTAATATTTCTGGAAATAAATCTTGTCCTGATAGACAGCTTGTTCGCAGCCAGCCGCATGGCTTCCTTGGCTAAAGGCTCAGCAACACCTTCCAATTCATATAAGATCTTCCCAGGCTTGACCACATCGACCCAAAACTCCGGGTCGCCCTTACCCTTCCCCATCCGGACTTCCGTTGGCTTCTTGGTGATGGGTTTCCAGGGGAAAACCCGGATCCACAACTTCCCTTTTCTCTTGATATGGCGGGAGATGGCGATCCGGCCTGCTTCGATCTGACGGGCAGTGATCCAGCAGGGCTCCATAGCTTGGAGGCCAAATTCACCGAATGACAGGGTTGCCCCACGGATGGGTTTTCCCTTCATGCGGCCTCTTTGCTGTTTTCGGTGTTTTACCTTTTTTGGCATAAGCATGGTTAAATCTCCTCAACCTCCGTAGCTTGCACCGTCATTTTTTCTTTTTCTTTGTCTTGGGAGTACACCCAGACTTTGATGCCGATCTGTCCGTACGTCGTAAACGCTTCGGTAAATCCATAGTCAATGTCTGCTCTCAAAGTCTGAAGAGGCAGTTGTCCGCGAAGATACCATTCCGACCTCGCAATCTCCACACCCCCTAAACGGCCAGAACACATCACCTTGATTCCTTTGGCTCCCATCTTCATAGCCATCTCGACAGCGCGTCGCATAGCACGCCTGTAGGCGATCCTCTTCTCTAACTGGATGGCAATCCCCATCGCAACCAACAATGCATTAGTTTCCGGCTTGTCGACTTCTCGGATATCGATATAGACATCTTTGGACGCAATGTTCTGGAGAATATTCTTGAGGCTCTCGATCTCCTTGCCTCCACGTCCGATCACAATACCCGGCCGTGCCGTGTGGATGATAATCCTGATCTTGGGACCCACTCTCTCCACATCCACTTCAGATATTCCAGCATGTTTGTAGCGTTCCTTCACGACCTTTTTCATCCGGAGATCCTCGTGGATCAATCGACTGTATTCCTTGCCTTTGGCAAACCAGCGAGAGCTCCATTGCTTGTTGAAGCCCAACCTAAATCCAAATGGATGTGTTTTCTGACCCACTGTTATCTCCCTTTTCTTTCTTCTAGATAAACATGGACGTGGCTCGTCCTTTTCAGAATTTGTGCGGCTCTTCCCATGGGAACAGCTTGCCATCTTTTCCAATGAGGCCCTTGATTGACAAATATTTCAGATATATACAGGTTGTCAACGTCCACATCGGGCCCTGTTTGCTGCGCATTGGCAATAGCAGAGCGGAGGACCTTTTCGACAATGGCACTGGCCTTCTTTTTCCTGGAAAAATTGAGGATCGTCAGAGCCTCCCCCACATATCTGTCCCGGACAAGGTCTGTGACAAGCCGGCATTTTTGTGCAGAAATCCTCACATGTTTTGCGATGGCATGACTAGTAATATTTTCTTTTTCCATTTTTACTTCTTCATCCTGATAGTGCGTGCTGTTCTTGAAGTGTGTCCTTTAAAAGTTCTTGTGGGAGAAAACTCTCCCAGTTTATGACCAACCATGTTCTCTGTAATAAACACAGGAATAAACTTTCTTCCGTTATGGACAGCGATAGTCAAGCCCACCATTTCCGGAATGATCGTGGAACTTCGAGACCATGTCTTGATGACTTGTCTCTTTTCCCTTTGAGACCCAGACGCCTCGACCCTCTTCAGTAGCTTTTCCTCAATAAAAGGTCCTTTCTTTAGAGACCTGCCCATAATTATTTACTCCTTCTTCGGACGATAAATTTTTGAGTCCGTTTGTTTTTTCTAGTCTTAAATCCTTTAGTAGGTTGACCTGTGGGCGAGACGGGATTCCGTCCGCCTTTGGCTTTCCCCTCCCCGCCTCCGTGGGGGTGATCGATGGGATTCATAGCCGTTCCCCGCACATGGGGTTTTCGCCCTTTCCATCTCGTCCGTCCTGCTTTTCCTATGGAGACATTCTGATGGTCTGGATTGCTCACTTCCCCCACGGTTGCCCGGCAGTCAAGATGAATTTTCCGGATCTCTGAGGAGGGCATTCGGATCTGCGCATATTCACCCTCTTTAGCAAGAATCTGTGCGCGAGTTCCTGCGGCTTTGGCAATCTGCCCACCCTTGCCCCTCTTCAACTCCAGGTTGTGAACCACAGTACCCAAGGGGATAAAACGCAGGGGCATTGCGTTTCCGGGAAGAATATCCACCTGCTTGTCCGCAGATACGATGATCTGACCGACTTCCAATTTGTATGGCGTTACGATGTATCGTCTCTCCCCATCCTTGTACTTTATCAGGGAGATAAACGCTGAACGGTTGGGATCGTATTCGATCGTCTCTACTTCACCGGGGATGTCTATCTTATCTCGTTTGAAATCGATAATGCGGTAGCTCCGTTTGTGGCCACCGCCTCGAAAACGGATAGAGATCCGACCCCGGGAGTCTCTTCCTCCCGATTTCTTTAGTGGCTGGACCAATGGTTTATAGGGTTGGCTCGTGGTCAATTCCTCATAAGTCAAACCGGTCCTATGCCTCAAGCTCGATGTTGTTGGTCTGTATGTTTTTACACCCATTTTAGACAGCCTCAAAATACTCGATCATCTTTTCGCCCTTTTTGAGTTTCACATAGGCCTTTTTCCAATCCTTGGTTTTTCCTTCGTTCCGTCCCACTCGTCTCCGCTTTCCTGTCTTCTTGACAGTACGGACATTTTCGACTTTGACCTTGAAGAGTTGTTCAGCAGCCTCCTTGATCTCGATCTTGTTCGCATGGGGAGCAACCTCGAAGCAGATCTCTCTGTTGACCTCTTTCAGCCGAGTGCTCTTTTCCGTGATGACTGGCCGCAAAATGATTGTGTAAGGATCTTTCACTTTAACTTCTCCATCAAAGATTCAAACGCCTTCTGAGAAAAAACAAGGGATCTAAAATTCAGCACATCATACACGTTTAGATTGTTGTGATCGATGACTTTCACTTTTGGAATATTCCGCAAAGAAAGAAACATATTTTTGTTCTTATGGTTATCCACAACCAGAGCGGAATCCAGCTTGAGTCCCTTCAAGAATTTCACTCCCTCTTTCGTCTTGGGCTCTTTAAATTCAATGGCATCAAGAATAAGCAATTGCTTTTCGCTGAGCTTTACGGACAGCGCTGATTTGAGCGCAATCCTCTTCGCTTTTTTGGGCATACTGTATGCATAACTTCTGGGAGAGGGACCGAAGGTTATGCCTCCCTTTCTCCATATTGGGGAACGGGTGCTACCTGCACGCGCCCGGCCTGTGCCCTTCTGTCTCCAAGGTTTCCGTCCTCCACCTCTCACCATCGCACGGGTTTTGGTAGCGGCTGAGCCGCTCCTCTGATTGGCCCGGTAATTCACGACAGATTCATAGAGAAGGTGCTCCTTTAGAGGAGTCTCAAGGACTCCGACCGGAACACTGATCTCCTTGACCTTGTTTCCAGCACTGTCCAGAACTTGAACTTTAGCCATTTTTTACTCTTTCTTTTCTTCGCCAGTAGACTTGGCTTGGAAATTCGTCTTTTTTATCATTAAATAGCCTCCCTTAGCGCCAGGGACTGCGCCCTTGACCACCAGGAGGTTGTGTTCTTTATCGGTATCGATGATCAACAGATTTTTCACGGTCACGCGTTCGTCTCCCATTTGACCGGGGAGCTTCTTTCCCTTCATGACATGCGATGGGTCTGCGGAACATCCGATCGAACCCGGAGCTCTGTGTAACATGGACCCATGAGATGCCTTTCCTCCGTGAAAGCCCCAGCGTTTGATAACACCCGCAAATCCCTTTCCTTTGCTCGTCCCCACCACATCGACTTTCTCACCGACTTGGAAGATATCCACAAAGAACTGATCCCCCTCTTTTGCCTCATTTTTTGTTTCGCACTGAAATTCGCGGAGGACTTTGGTTGGGGGCACACCGGCCTTTTGAAAATGTCCTTCCTGCGCTTTGTTCGGTTTTCTCTTGGGTTTTTCCTCGATAAAACCCAACTGAAGCGCCGAATACCCATCCTTCTCCTCAGTTCTTGTCTGAATCACGGCACAGGGTCCAACCTGAATAATCGTGACAGGAATGGCATTTCCCTTTTCGTCAAACTGCTGGGTCATGGCTATCTTTTTTCCGATCAAACCTTCTACCATCGTTACTCTCCTGTGCCTCCAAAGGCCTGGATCTCCACATCAATCCCAGCGGGGAGGTCGAGTTTCTGCAGTTCTTCGATCGTCTCGTTGTTGTACTCGCCGATATCTATGAGTCTCTTGTGGATCCTCATCTCAAAATGCTCTCGAGATTTCTTATCCACATGCGGAGAACGAAGAACACAAAATCGATGTATGCGTGTGGGTAATGGGATAGGACCAGCCACTTTGGCTCCAGTTCTTTTGGCCTTGATAACGATATCTTTAACAGATTGGTCCAACAACCGGTGGTCAAATGACTGTAATCTGATTCTTATTTTTTCCATTTTTGCGTTCCTCGCTGTCCTCTCTGACTTGTGTTCTTTCTTCTCACTATTGCCTTTCGCACTTTCTTTGTAACCTTATGAACTCCTCTTTTTTCCTGTCCTATCTGTCTCTTTTTATATTTTCCATCGGTCTGTTCGGGGAACGGATCCTACATCGTCACCTGCATTGTTATTTTTTTAGTCTAACACCTCTGTGACCGTTC
>CAZXJE010000053.1:0-15325 GCA_964640835.1 uncultured Eubacteriales bacterium | reverse complement strand
TGTGCAAAGTAGAGACCGTTTCCCAAACGGTCCGTTCGGGGAACGGACCCTACATCTGTGTCTTGAAGAATGGACAATACATCGGTCAGTTCGGGGAACTGACCCTACAATGATTATTGTGTTGTACACTCCAGGAGTTTTTTGATCTTACGGGCGACCGGGCTTGCCGCTCTATCATAGTTTGTCATGACAGCGACGACGTATCCTGTATCTACAAAGACGTCGAGATTGGCATTGATACCGGAGAAACCGCCACTATGGCCGACGACTTTGCCGAGAGGTCCGTCGTCGAGCCTGAATCCATAGCCGTAGAACTCGCCCGAGTAGTCTTTCCACATAAGCTCTAATGATTCTGGTGAAACGAGCTTTCCTGTAAGGAGTGCATGTCCAAACCGATGAAGGTCGACGACTGTGGAGAATCCACCTCCAGCAGGACCCCCTTTGATCACGTGAAGGAAATAGTTGTTTTTCCATCCGTTTGGACTGTCCTCGTCCCGGTAATAACCGATCGCCAAGTTTTCCACAGGTATATCCATTTCGTAACTATCGGAGTTTGTCATCCCGGCAGGCTTGTATATGTTCTCGCGGATATAATCGAAATAGCTCTGGCCGGTCACACTTTCGATGACCACCCCGAGGAAGAACATTCCGGTGTTGCTGTATCGGAAGCGTTTCCCTGGCTCAAAGGCTAGCTTCTCATCCTTGACGAGAAGTTTGAAATCCTCGAGGGTCCGGAATCGTGCTCGCGATCCGTTCATAAAAGTCTCATTGAAATAACTCCCCAACCCAGAGGTGTGGGTTAATAGATGGTGGATAGTCACTTTTGATGTGATTTCCTCGGGGAGCCATGATTCATCCACATATTTTTCAATGGGATCTAGAATCGAAAGTTTGCCCTTCTCGGCAAGCTGGAGGATCGAAATTGATGTGAACATTTTGTTCATCGAACCGAGGTTGAATTTGGTATCGATGTTGTTGGGCACGTGGAAACGCTTGCTAGCCTCTCCGCAGGCGAATGAATACAGGACGTCTTTACCCTTGGCGATCAGGATGCTTCCCGAGAAAACGTCGCGGTCACACAGGCGTTTCATCAGCCCTTTAACTTCATGAATGACATCTTTTATGGTGAGGATAGGTTCGGAGACATTTGATGGGGTTCGAGCTATCCCAAATCGGAGAGATCTTACAAGAGTATTCTCATCATCAGAAAATCTCACCACAAACGACCGCCACGAATTAAAGTTATTATCCTTGAGGATAACGACCGTTTCTCCTTTGCGCTCGGGAACATAGGTGCGGATACAGTGGAATGTTAAATCTCCTGTTTCGCGAAACATGTTACGAAACACACGGATGTGTTCATCTATTGGTGCAATATTTCGGAATTTTTCCGAACATTCCCCTTCCATGAATTGGCGAATTCGTTCAGGACTGTCAGAATTTAATGTATCGATGATCGATTGGATCCGTTCGCCCCTTTTCCCTGCGGGCATAACCGAATCGTCTTTGTAACTGACTTCACCCGGCTGTTGAGATGTGGCAACACTTACAAAAAACACACACAAAAGTGCTGATAATAAAATTTTACGGGTCATGATAGCTCCTACTGCTCTGGATTTGAAAATAGTCCTCTTCATATAGTTCCAGTATGATTAAAAAATCTTAGATACAATTAGTAGTACGTGAGAGAGACCGAATTCGTTGCTGCTTTTTATAGAATGGAAGATCTAGGGAATTTTCAATATTCAGTTCTGACATTCATCCTTGAGTGCTCGTATTTTTGACATGATGAGTTGGGCTAATTCTGAATAGCCTTTTTTTTCCTTAACCAGATGTGCATAATCCTCATACTGGATTATTTCCCCAAATCTCACCTTGAGTCTTTTTCGAAAAAAAGCACAGTCGAGCAGATGTTCGCCGTTTTCGACATAAATGGGCAGGATGGGGACCTTCGTTTGGGCGGCAATGAACGAGATCCCCCTTTCAGGAATGCCCAGTTGTCCTGTTTTTATGCGCGTGCCCTCAGGGAAAATAAGGACCGGCATTTTTTGTTCGAGGAGTATGCGAATGCATGTTTTTACAGAGGAGACATTTGATTCGCCCCTCTTTACGGGAAAAGAATTGAGTTTCTTGATCAAATCCTTGAGGATTATTTTGTGAAAAAGTTCGTCCTTGGCTAAAAAGGCGAGCTCTCGTTTTATGAGCGATCCTATTAAAGGGGGGTCAGAAAAAGACGTGTGGTTACTGGCAGCGATAAATGGCCCGGATTTGGGGATGTGTTCTCTTCCTTTTACGGAAACATGGAATAGTATGCGCGAAACAGATTGGCAAAGAACATAGGCGAATGTGTAAAAAGGCTTCATTTTTAAAACAATCCCAGTTTGAATTTAGTGAGGAATTGAGCTTTCATCGCTATTTAGATTATATCTCAAAGCATTTAATTTCAACATAGAGTTGAATCGCTTCAACTGTCCGAACTGTGGGAAAAATATGGTGTGTCCCCTAATTATTCGTTTACACGTTTGGCTTCGAAGACGCCGTTGGGTTGGATGAACTCCGCCGCTATCACGTTGTCTTTTTCATCTGTTAAAAATTTTACGCTGATAATTTTAACCTGTTTGAGGATAAACTCATCGCCAAGCACAGGAACCAGATCATATTCCGGCTGTCCTGGTAAAAAAAGTGTCAGGTTGTCTCCTTTGAGGCTTACGGTGAATGAATCGTTGACCAATGTGTACTTCCCAACAAATTTTTCTAGATATGCGGCATTGAAATATTTAGCGTCAGGCTTCTTTCTGAATACGGTCTCTTCGAGGGTAGGCTCGATAGGAATTTCGAGTGCAGCCACAAACCCGTTGACATCGGTGCGGAAGGTGAGCTTCGTGTCTTCATATGTGGGGTCTTCTGCTCTCTTTGAGTTAAAGGTCTCATAGTGCCAGTGTTCGAGGGGCGTTGTGATATCGTTATAAATAAATGCCAGTTGGTCTTCATCCAGAAATACTTTTAGAGTTCCATAGCCTGGATGGGAATAATCTCCGGAATATTCTATGAGTTTGTGAGCGTGTACGGTGCCGGTTTTGCGCCGGGTGACTTTTTTCTCCTCGGCCTCCTTTTGCATATCCTTGCTTTTGGCTATCCTTTCCACGGTCTGGCCGATCCAGTCTTTGGTCTCGGTTCCAAGAAGCAGGTCCGACGCATGCCGGATAAGAAGCTCGGGCAGGGGGCTCCCGTTTTTATTGGTCAGAGCCACGATCCCCACTCCATCATCGGGAAGCATACACACCAAGGCCGAGAATCCGTCGATGTTACCACCGTGGCGAACACGCCTGTGACCTCTGTACGTATCCACGAACCATCCCAATCCATAGTCTGCTGGTGTTATTTCAGCAATGGATGGAGTTCCGCCGGTTGGCATATAAGCCAAATGCATATCCTGGACCGTCTGTGGATTAATGACCTGCTTGTCTTTGAATTTGCCTTGATTCAGGTGCACGAGCAGCCAATGGCTCATTTCATTCACACTGGAGTTTATAGAACCTGCCGGGCCGATATTTGTGATGTCCCGAAATGGGATCTTTTCGATTTTGTCTTTGTGCTCGCGGTAGGGGAGAGCATGATTGGCATCCTTCTGAGAATTCACCACAGAAAAATTTGTCCTTTTCATCTCAAGAGGCTCCAAAACACGCTTACGGACGGCATCCTCCCAAGTTTTCTCGGTAAGGACCTCAATAAGGTAACCCGCTGTTAAAAACATCAGATTGTTATACTGAAATCTTTCCCGCAGGTCTGCAGTGGGTTTAAGGTATGCCAAGCGCCTCACGAATTCTTCACGGCTGGCTGTGTAGTTGTTGTACCACATCGCATCATGTCGGGGGAGGCCGGAACGATGTGTCACCAAGTCTCGGGGAGTCAAACGTTCTGTGGCAAAGGGATCATAGAGGCGGAACCAGGGGATGTATTCTCGCACGGGCGTGTTCCACTCCAGTTTTCCCTCATCGACCAATGTTCCCATCGTGAAAGTCGTAAATGCTTTTGAGGAAGATCCGATGGCCATGAGAGTGTCGGCCGTCATCGGCGTTTTGTTTTCTACATCTCTATAGCCGAATCCTTTGGAGAAAATGACTTCGTCGTCTTTAACGATGGCGACAGCAACACCGGGATTATTCAGACTTTTCAGCCCTTTTTCGATGATCTTATCAAAATCAGCAATCGCTTCTTTGGCCTTGATGACAGGGCTGGCTTCGCGGCCGAGCGCGAACGGAAATGTCTGCTCATTCTGGGTGAAATCTCCGGTTATTTTCGTCCCATCAGCGCTGAAAGTTCCTTTAAATGTAGGATCGCCCGGGACTCCGGAAATGACAAAACTCACATCCTCCCCAGCTACGCTGATGTTGGCGAGCGGAAGGTCTTTGGCTTTCTGGGCGGGGATGGAAATATCTCCCTCCCAGGATCCATCCTTTTTCGCTCTGAAATCAATGTCGACTTCCAGTTTCATCCCAGGGATATCGATAGATCCCTCCCAGTGGCCTTCCAAGGTCGGAACATCACAGGCTCCCGATACATTTGTGAAGATGAAAACAAGAGCCCACAAAATAACAAAATACCGTGAAGTTTTTCTCATGAATAAGTCTCCTTTGGGAAATGAATTGTATTTATGCCAGAAAAAAACATGATCTTTCTAGTACTTACGGATTTTTAGTATCTTTTGTTCAATAGCACACTAAATTTCCTACCTGCAGGGACCATTTCCCGTGCGGTCCGTTCGGGAAATGAATCCCACATCGTAAAAGAATCGTTCCGATTCAGATGGATATTTATATTCATGTGGAACAAAAAATGCAAACATAATCGTATTCTGTGACGATTTTGATTCTGCACTCCTGGAAGTGGATGGAATCTGCTTTATCCGATCAGAAATAGGATGGCATGCTATCACCCTGGGTTCGGATGTAAAGCACTATCAATCGACTGACCATATAAATAATTCCTCCGGTCATAAGAAAAGAGTAGACGATCAAAAATATTGTGTTTATGAAAGGGATTCTTCTGTTGGTGGCTTGTGGAAACAAGAGATCGAATACGGTTTTGCCAAAGAGGATGATCATCAGGCCGATTCCGATGGCAGATCTGTAGAGATACTGCTTTGCGTTGATCATGCTTATCGAATCCAGAGTGATCAGTGGATAGAGCAACCACAAAATACAGATCCAAATGAACACAGTGAACGCAATCCCCGTGATTTTTTTAGGATCCATTCATTTTTATCTTACAAGAATCAGCTGGAGGTTTCTAGTTTTGAAATTGGAGAGGCTGTTAAAAGAGGTGCTGAGAAAAGGGGACTGTTCCATTTTTTATATCGAGGGTCTCTCATTTTAAAAATTTCTTTGCAAATTTTTTTCATTGTTATAGACTAAAATAGGAATAAGGGTGGCATCATGAACATATCAATATCAGATTACATTTTTTTACTCATCGCGGTAGGGCTTTTGGTCATCATGTTTTTCCTTTACAGAAGAACTAAAAGAGTCATGAAGGCCAACATAAGAGAGATTCTCGAGGAATACAAGGAATTGAAACAGATGGCCAGCGAACTTCGTAAAGATGCTGAAAATAACAAGGAACAAGAGAATGAATCCCCCCGCGATTTAGAAACACCTCAAAAAGAAGTTGATGACTATAAGGAATACCAGCTGAGGGAGTATATCTATGAAGTACGTCAAAAAAACAAGGCCGACATCGAAAGAGCCATTAAAAAAGTCAAAGAAGAGATAAAAAATGATATCGAGAAAAAATGGGATCAAGCACAACCAAAAGCTAAAGCAGTGACACCTAAGGAAAAAGAAAAAACAGAAAAGAAAAAGACGCCGAAGAAAGATAAAACAAGAGAGATAGAATTAGACCTGAGTGATGAACATCTCAACATCCTCTATAATCTTGCGGAAGAAACGGAGGAAGTGGCTCTAGGAGTTTTATTCGATAACTATAAAAAGGTTTTTCCCGAGAAAGAAAGAAAAGAGTTCCAGGTGATCGTGCGGGAACTCATCGATAATAACATGATCAGAGAATCTTATACTGCTGCGGGAGATTTCTTTTTCACAGTGTCGAACGAAGGACTGGTGTATATAAGGAAAAAGATGTAAGAGTTGGCTATAAGTTTGGCATAAAAGGGGACAGGCTGCTTTTTTAATTACCCCAGTAAAAAGTAGCCTGTCCCCTAATTCTCATAAGGTGGTATGATGGACACGACGATAAAGAAATACCTGACAAGTTTTGAATTCGGGAAATTGCAGCATTTCAATAACATGGGAGTTCTTCCTCTCCTGACTTCACTGGATGATTCTGCTGAGTACTTGACCTTAAAAGAAGCTCTGGAAAAGCAGGTGTTAACCATCACAGAGGTCAGCCACGAGGGTTCTGTCCCCGAGCTCAAAGTGATCAATAGTGCGGAAATTCCTATCCTCCTTCTTGATGGTGAAGAGGTCGTTGGAGCAAAACAAAACAGGGTGCTCAACACTACGATTCTTGTAAAGGAGAAGTCCGAGCTAGTCATTCCTGTAAGCTGCACTGAGCAGGGAAGATGGGCCTACAGGGATAGAGATTTTTCCGATTCGGACACCCTGATGTCCACAAAACTCCGAAGGATAAAAGCACAGACTGTATCTGATACACTGGCTGATTCACAGGAGTTTCGTTCTGACCAGAGCACGGTATGGACGGCTATCAGAGAGATGTCGGAGGATGCGGGTGCCCAATCTGAAACTGGGGCGATGAAGGCGGCCTACGAGGTTAAGATGGACGATCTCAACGACTATCTGAACGCTTTTCCTGCAGCTCCGGATCAAAAGGGCCTCCTTGCTTTTGTTGACGGCGAAGTGGTGGGTTTCGATTTTGTATCGCGCGAAGCAGCCTATGGGATCCTTCATACAAAGCTTGTGAAAAGTTATGCCATGGATGCAACCCTCCAGAAGACAAAGCTCACAGAAGCGCCCGATGTGACTAAGGCCCGAGAATTCATCGGCAAAACACAAAAATGTAAAGAGAAAAAATATGAGTCTGTGGGCAAGGGCTGGGACTACCGCTATGAAGGGAAATCGCTTGTTGGATCGGCCTTGAAATTCGGAAAAAAAGTGATTCATATGGCATTTTTTGTGATCACCGAAAGTGACAAGGCCGGGGAGATGGCAAGTTCTAGACGGAGAACAAGATTCAGAAGATAGCGAGAATCAAAAAAAATTCTCTGGTTGTGTAATCCGCATCATCCGGTAAACAGTGGCTCTCTGAATGCCGCCATTTTTGCTTTCTATAGGAGTGTAATATTCCCACACTATTTCCCCGTCTTTTGTGATCTCAAAGACTCGTCCGATGTTACTTTCGGTGATAAGGGTATTGCCATTGGGAAGCCTCTGGCATGCACCCCTTGTTGCTGAAAAAAAATTCTCGGGAGGATGAGCCTTGAATTCCCATTCGATCTTTCTTGATAAAGGATTGACTTCAATAACTCGAGAAAATCCCCTGGATGGACCATTGTCAAAGAGGAGAATGTTGCCGTTTTCCAGAAGAGTTGCGTGGTGCTGTCTGTCGAGTTTTCCTGAGCCCCACTCCCAGAGTATCTTCTCGTCTTGTCGACTCAAGATAGTGATTGTGTCTAATTCTCGCACAGAAATTAATATATCTCCCTTCTTACAGAGTCCTTCGATATTCCGATCGAGAAGTGTCACTGAATTGGTATGGAAGATATCGAGCTTCATATCCGTGTTAAAGAAAAACCGATTGGCGAACCAGCTTCGTATCATCCCCGGATACCGGAGAGGGATGTGGAAAAAGACATGCCGATATGTCTGTTTTGGAATCCGATGTGCGAGGATGTCATACAGGGGAATTTCCTTGATAATTTTTCCTTCGGGTGTCAAAACAACAATGGAGTTATCAAGAATAGACATGGGAGCAAGCGAAGTTTTAACTACTCTGTCTTTGTTTATAAGAGACCAAATGTACCCCTCTTCATCCACGGCAAGATCATGATGGGATCGCATTTTTATCTTCCACAGAATGTTAGAGTTCCGATTGAGTTTTAGGATTTGTTTATTCCCTTCATTGGCTAAGAGGTCGCCATTCTCGCATAACTGAATGTGCACCCAATCTTCGGAGCCTAGGGTTTTATCAGACCATGTATGCACAATGTTCCCTTCCATGTCTAAAAGATGGGCCTCTGCGTGATCTCTTGCTGCATAGATATTAAGCCCATGGAAGCACATTTCGGATTTATAGATAGTGACACCCGATTTTTGCGCTGTGTTTTTGACAGGCACGCATTTGGCATAAGGGAGGGAATGAAGATTTTTAAGCGAGGCTTGCCGTGTTGTGGCGTGTACTTGAATCCTGAGAATTTTGATCGAGTATAAAGCCACAAATATGAGACACGCACACCAGAATGTTATGGTTTGAAATATCAATTTTGCCTGAGGATCGGATTCCCTGGAGTTGGGATGGAAGAGCATCCAGATGAAGTTTGTAACTATCAGAAAGATTATCCAGCAGAGCAAAAGAGTGCTGATAGTAAAAAAACTGACATAGAGAAAAACAAGGTTTAGGCGCCCGAAGGTGTATGTGAATATCACAGAGCTCAGAAAGATGAGTAGAGGAATTCTCAGCTTGAATTTAATTAGCTTGTGAAGGATCATTTGGATTCGAAGACTATTCTCCTCACATTGGAGGGAATGTCAAGGCGAGCAGATGGTCAGCTTGGGCTTTGATGTGTTGAATGAGGGAGATTGCTCGCAGTAATTATGAGTTGAAACTCATCCAATAAAATCATATCGTATAGAAAAATATTATCGTATTGAGGTCTGCATGGAAGATAAAAGAAGCGGACGGCTTGTCGTCGTATCTCATTGCATCCTGAATGTTCACTCTCTGGAGGATGAGCTGGCGATCTATCCCGGTTTGGAAAGGGAAGTGGTCGAGCTTTTGATCGAAAAAGGCGTTGGGATATACCAAATTCCATGCCCGGAGATGGATCTGTCGGGGATTTTCCGTAAGGCTTTGCCCAAAGACTCTTACGAACATCCGAAGATAAGGGCCTTCTATCGGGAATTGGCTGAAAATCTATCTAGGACATTAAAATGGTATGTGAAGAAGGACTATGAGATCGTGGCGGTTATTGGAGCAGAAGCGAGTCCGACGTGCGGAATAGATTATGTGGGGCGCTGGAAAAAAGATGCTGAAGGGAAAAAAGTGTTCCCAAAAGATGTCGAATTCATTCCCGGCAGGGGAGTTTTTATGGAGGAATTCAAAACTTCCCTGGACAATATCGGTGTCCATCCGGAATGGGTGGGTATTCCCGGAAAATCGCTCAGGTCGATATGGCCCGAGAGTTTTAAAGAGACTTTGGAGAGGCTCGACAAAATATTGTAGGAGCCATATTCCGATTGGCTCGATGTAAGGTCCGTTCCTCGAGCAGACCCCATTGCTTGACCATGCCCTTGCTGCGACTCTATTAAAAAAGGGGACAGGCTGCTTTTTTAATTACCCCTGTAAAAAGCAGCCTGTCCCCTTTTTTGTTTTACTGCCAGGAGACGGTGTAGCGCTTGATGACAATGAAACCTTCGTCTGTTTCCTCGAGCGCGTACATCTTGCTGTTCTTCCAGATCCGGGGATTCACCTTAGAGGGGAATCTAGCGATATAATTCCCGTCTGCATCGAATATATCGAGATAGACATTGTTTTCCTCTTCGGCTTTGTTGTATGACCTAACGATCAGGCGTCCCTCTTCGTCCAGTGTGTATGCTTCATATGCGGGGAATTGTTTGGGAAACTCCATCATATTTTTCACGCCAAAACCCATATCCGGAATTCTGTCCATGATTTTCTCTATATCCTCTCCTGTCATTTTTTCGGATTTGTATTTTTTCGTTATTTTCTTCTTGAGTTTTCCCTCTGAGCTAAAAATTTGGATCTCATACTCCTTCGGATTTCCGTAATAGATTTGACCTTCCGAATCAAAAAAGTAGATCTGAACAAAGTCGAACGGATCCATTTTGTCCTTCTGTGGGTCCCGGAAAGTAAAAGGAATGCTTTCGATCGTAAACAAATTGTTCAGGTCTTTATCGAACTTTCGAATCTCGAAAGACATATCTCCTTCATCGATGATGAACTGCCGTCCCAAAACATTACCATTGTTGTCCATCACCAGATTTGTGAGGGATGTTTTGTCTGCGACCGAGACATTCCTTAGAAACTCTCCTTCGAGAGTGAAATAAGCCAGTCTTCTGTTCCCTGCATCTTCGACTAGTAATTCATTTTCTGGGGTGATGAGCAATCCAGATGGAAAGTTTATTTCCCCAGGTCCTTGGCCTTGCTTTCCGATGGTACGAACGAATTTGCCGTTTTTGTCGAAGACTTTGATATTGTTCGCTTTCCAATCGAGAGCATAGATGGTTTCATTTTCATCCACGACGAAGAACGTGACCTGTGCGATCATCTCTTCTTCGACCTCGCTGTCTCCGATCTTAAAATCTTCATCGAGTATGAGCTTGGTTGGAATGCCCTTGGGGAGCTTTGGCTTTTCAGGATTCTCGATGACCTGAACGCCATCGATAGTCTTGACTTTCTGAGTCTGGAGCTGCCCGGATAAACAAAAAATCACTAAAAAAACCAATCCTATATTCAGCGCTTTTTTCATTGAAGCCTCTTTTCGTATTTTATTCTCTATCAAATTTTAGATAAGTATATAGTGCTTTTAACTTTTATACTATATCTTACGGATATTTATTCATCAGGTTTTCTATCACGAGTCTGTACATAGATTCACAATGATGTCCTGTATTTTGGACAATAATCTTATTTGCGATTCAAGTTTCGGGCATAAAAAAGTGGCACAAAAATTGCCATTATAATCGGGGAGGGTTATAATCAAATTTTTGAGAGGAGGTTCAAATGAAGAAGGGGTGGCTACTTTTTCCCATTATTCTTATGACTGTTCTTATAGGTTCTACTGTTTATGCTAACGGATTGTACGTGAATAGCCTTGGTCCCAGAGCCGTGTCCATGGGTGGAGCTTTTGTCGGTTTGGCGGATGATTATAGCGCCGCATTCTGGAATCCTGCAGCGGCATCCCAATTGGACTGGACAACTCTAGGTTTTTATGCGGCTTATTACAATCCTAGCAGTTCTTATGAGTATGGAGCTGCTGAAGTCAATACTGAGTACGCGAAAAGCTATCCCACAGTTCTTGGGTCCGCTTTTTTTTCAGTAGGTGATAGGGTCCACATTGGGCTTTCCTTCTATACGCTCTCTCGATTTCAAGTCGAATGGTCCGGAGCGGCGATCGATGCTATAACCGGCGACTCAGAAAGCAGAGATTGGAGCACGAAGGTCTGGGTAATGACGTTTGCGCCCTCAGTCACCTTCAAGTTGAGCGATACCTTTGCTATAGGCCTCGCTCTCAATCTCAACTATGGATCATTTGACTTCTTCATGTACAAAGGGCCTGTAGAAGTTGAACTCGATGACCATATAAACGTTATTGACATCGGGGCCTACTCAGATTTGGGCAATGGCTTGGGAGTAGGAGCCACATTGGGATTTTTTTATAAGCCTTCAGAAATGTTCAGCCTTGGGGCATCCATCCGGACTCCAAGCAAAATGAAATTTGAAGGAAGATCCAGCTCCACAAACTTCTATGTATTGGATCTTACCTCAGACAGCACAACATCTCTAACGCTGCCTTTGTGGGTGGCAGGTGGAATCGCGATAAAACCGGCTCAGATGTTGACCCTAACAGCTGATGTACATTTTTCCCAGTGGTCAACGGTTGAAACTATCACAACGGAATATGATAATCAGCTTTGGAATGTTGTATTTCAGCATAGCCACACGGATTTGATACCCATGTATTGGAAAGATACTGTCCAGATCAGATTTGGAGCTGAATATAAGATCAGCAAGGTCGCACTTCGTGCTGGATTTTACACAGATCCTTCTCCTGTTCCTGATAAAACCATGAATTTCCACTTCCCCATTGTGGATACTAACTATATTACTTTTGGCCTTGGGTACGATGGCAGAGGGCTGAGTTTGCATGGGATTCAGATTGACTTCGGATTTGAGTACGGTATGGGCAAAGAGAGAACAATAGAACTTGCTAATGTAGACACCACTCCAGGATATGGCGAGGCTGTACCTGGAACCTATAAATTGGATATGCTTGGTTTTAACTTTTCCTTTCGATATACATTCTAACTAACCTGGATTATTCACGAGTCGACGTTGCCGTAGAGGCAAAGCGCAAAGGGTTGAGCTTTAGTGATCTAACGCTTTTATGAATAGTTCAGGCTTGATGAACAGTCCGGAATGATACATAGACTGATCCCGCCGTACTAAATGGTATCAGCCCTTGAATTTGTTGCCGTTCATTGCATGATCAGGGGAGTTATGCAACCAAAGCTTTGCTGCCGTTATTTCCCAAACATAGAAAATGCTGGCTGTTGCTTAGCAAAAGGGGGGTTATGAAAATGCTAAGGATGGGACCTTGCCCAGCCAGCACAACAAGGCTAGCATTAATATAATGAATATTTTCGAACAAATCAAATATTATTTTTCTTTTTCATAAAAAGTGTGTTTTCATCGAAGCGGATGTGTGTACTTTGAGATGAAATTTCTGGTACAATCAAATTCCTGAAAGGAGATCACCATGAAAAAAAGATTTAGACAATCAACGGTTTTAGTTTTATCTATTTTAGTTGTTTCTGTGTTTGTTCTTGTGGCACAGACAGATGAGATCAGACCTGTCACTGTCGAAAAACCAATGCCGGATTTTTCTCTTCCTGTCTTTCAGGGAGGAAAGATGACACTTTCCGAGATCGAGGGGAAAAATATTCTGCTCATATTTCCCCGTGGCCGCTCCAGAGAGGAGGCCTGGTGTCACATCTGTAATTATCAGTATGCAGAGTTGGCAGAACTGGAGACAAAGCTTCAGATCAGGGAAAAATACAACGTGGAGATCCTTTTTGTTCTTCCCTATGGGAAAGAGTTAGTTACTGAATGGATCGACAAGTTTTCTGATCAACTTCAAGATCTCGAGAAGGGAAAGAATCCCCCCGATCAGGATAAACTTGATGAGCGGGGCAAAAGGCGAATGGAGTTCTACAGGCGTGCTTTTCCCAAAAGCTTCCCCTACAAAGAGGGTAAGGTCGCTTTACCATTTCCCATACTGATCGATGATGGAGCGGTTGTCTCCAAAGGGCTGGGTCTTTTTACTAGCGAGTGGGGCGGGAGCAAGGTGGATCAAAATATCCCTACAGTGTACGTTGTAGATAAGAACGGCATCCTTCAATTCAAATACCATAGCCAGAACACTTTTGACAGACCTGGACCGGATTATTTAGTAAGAGTTTTAGCTGTGATCAGCAGCGGTGAATGAGGAATCGAATAAGAATAACTTTTGCGCAGTATTCTCGTATGAGGGTTTAGAGCAAGATTAACTTTAAAACCAAATGCATCACGAAACGAGAAGAGAGGAGAACATGAAGAGGATTTTATCGATCAGTGTTTTGGGCTTATTCTGTTTGGGCTTGCTGGTCTCACCGGGTATCGGTCAAGATATAAAAGAGATCAGAGCAAAAATGGTTGAAGCATCCGGGGGAAAGAAGATCTTTGAAAACCTCAAAGATCTCACCATAACGGGTACACTCGACCTGACAATGCAGGGCTTGAGTGGCTCGCTGACGATCTACAAGAAAGAGCCTGATAAAAGGCGCACGGATGTCGAAGTGATGGGGATGCTGATCACTCAAGCGTATGATGGAAAGATCGCCTGGTTCACCAATCCCCAAACAGGAGCGACAGAAGAGAGTTCCGGCGAACAAGCGGCCCAATTGAAAAGACAAGCCATGCCCTCCCTGGCATCTATTTATCCAGAGAAATACGGCATCTCCTGGGAGTACAAGGGGAAGGAAACCATCGAGGACAAGGAGTATTTTGTCCTGAATACGACTTATCCTGACGGATTCCAGGTCGTCGTCTACGTCGACCCGGAGACTTATTTGACCTTTAAGACAAAATCCCAAGCAACAGGACAAATGGGTACTGAGGTAGAAGTTGAACAGTTCAGTTCCGACTATAAAAAAATCGGTGGTATGGTATTTCCGGCCCTTATTACCAGTTATCAGGATGGTGAAGAGTATTCTGTGATAACCATCACTGACGTGGAAACCAACACGGGGCTGGAAGACTCCCTATTCAAGATGCAGTAAAATCTAACCTGAATTATTCAGGCCAAATCTTAATAAAGCGTTTAGGTTAGATAAAGTTCGTCTGCGATTAGAGATTGGAGTCGTGAACGGATGTTAATGCCGGTTCGGCAGCTCGCTGAACATGAGCCGCAACTCCGGCATACATCCAGGCTATGCTTCTCCGGGAGTTCCGAAATAGTGGTTCTCGCTTGGATAAAATTTCCGTAAGCACTTGCATACATATAAGCGCGCATCAGGTTTGGGATCTCCACTCCATTGGGGCAGGTGGGAATACAGGAACGGCAGTTCTGGCAGTATAACTTTCCCTTTATTTGCGCAGCCCAGTCCAAATGACTTCTCTCCGCCTGGGTTAAAGCCAAATCGTTCATTACACTGATATTCGCCTCCAACTGTTCGAATGTAGTCATCCCAGGAATCGTCGTGCAAACGTTTTCATCCTCGAGCACCCACTTCAAGGCTGATCGGTGGTTGATCTCAACCTTTCCCTCCTCTTGGAGCCTTCTTCCCCCCTGAGTTTTCATTGCGATGACACCCACACCCTTTTTAGCCGAGTATTCGATGGCACTTTTAACGTCATCCTTGTGCTCCTGGGCAAAGTTGTATGCAGTGAGAACCACGTCGTAGACTTCTGCATCGACGGTTGCGCGGATGATATTCGGTTCGTCGGCATGGGTTGAGATCCGGGCTGTCTGAATTCATCCCTCCAAAACTCACCACAGGAATGCGGAAATTTGTTCGACCCAGCGTGCGGTAAACGATTTTGTCGGGTCGCTCTTGGCCGTGAGACCCCGCCTTGAGTTTTGGCAAGCCGAATCCAGCTGTAAAGAGACCGAGGGCAGTCTTTCCTAAAAAATCCCGCCGTTTTATTCCTCTATCACTCACGTGCACCTCCAAAATTTCCAGAATATCCATTCAATGACATACATAAATTATTGACATATTTTTTCTTTCTGTTAATTCACTTTACAGACGCGTAAGCATCCAAAAACCGTGAGCATGAATTCACATTGCGTTATTAAGTGTCCCAATTGTGTGGTGGAGAAAACCGTGTGAAGGGCTCTAGGCGGGCATGG
>CAZXJE010000052.1:0-15385 GCA_964640835.1 uncultured Eubacteriales bacterium | reverse complement strand
TGTGTGGTGGAGAAAACCGTGAGAAGGGCTGGACGGGCATGGTACATCTCCCAGGGGGAGATGTGAGGGAAGCCCGGATCCGAGCGAAGTTTCCTCGCTGGGGAAACTGAGCGTGTTTTCGAAATCACCAATTGGAACACTCGGAACGTCATTCATTACGGTTTTGGAAATGCCTCCAGGCTGTGAATAAATATTGCTACTTTCCTTTGAATTTGCCCTTGCGTTTCTCCAAAAACGCAGCCACTCCTTCTGTCTTATCTTCAGTCGTGCAGGCAAGGGCGTGGAGGTAGGACTCGAGCGCATAACCCGATGCCGTATCTCCCTCCTGGCTGCGATTCACGGCTTCTTTCGCATATTTGACAGCGAGTGGCGGCCGGGAAGCGACCTTTTTCGCAAGCACCATCACGTTCTCCATCAGCTCCTCATGGGGGACAACCCTGTTCACAAGTCCGATGCGGTGTGCTTCCAACGCATCGATAAAGTCTCCCGTGAGAACCAGCTCCATCGCACGGCCAAGCCCCACCAGACGGGGAAGCCTTTGCGTTCCGCCATCTCCCGGTATGATGCCCAGCTTAACCTCCGGAGCGCCAAACTGTGCTTTCTCGGAGGCGATACGGATATTACACGCGAGGGCCAGCTCCAATCCCCCTCCTAAGGCATAACCATTCACGGCTGCGATGACAGGGACGGGTAGATTTTCAATGCGGGCGAAAAGAGCCTGTCTGAAACGAGAGACATCCCTTCCCATCACAGCATCACGCTTAACAAGCTCTTTTATATCTGCACCTGCCACAAAGGCTTTGTCACCGGCACCTGTGATTACCAACACTCGCAGATCAACATCTTTTTCAACCGTATCCAGAATTTGAAGGAGCTCTTCAGTCAACTCATTGGAGAGAGCATTTAACTTGACAGGACGGTTTACAGTCAGAACACCGATGTTATCCTTTTTTTCATAAATAAGCGTATTGTACATCCTTCCCTCCTAAACAAAAGCACGGATGCCTAGCTCGATAGCTCCGATGATAAGCTGCTGGATCTGGGACGTTCCCTCATAGAGGGTGTTGATCCTTGCGTCCCGGTAAAAGCGCTCCACCGGATACTCCCCGGAAAATCCGTACCCTCCATGAATCTGGATGGCTTTGTACGCCACACGATTGACCATCTCGCTGCAAAAGTATTTGGCGATCGAAGTCTCTCGTATATTGGGAACACCTTTATTCTTCAAATGTCCTGCACGATAGACAAGCAGACGTCCCGCCTCACACTCGACAACCATATCTGCGATCATCTGTTGGACAAGCTGGAAACTGGCAATAGGCTTTCCGAATTGGATCCTTTGTTTTGCGTGTTCCTTACAGATGTCGATGCAGCCTTGAGCTGAGCCCACACATCCTGCAGCCACAGTGTACCTGCCAAAATTCAGGGTTCCCAGCGCAACCTTAAATCCCTTGTTCACCTCTCCCATAACGTTTTCTTTGGGGACCCGGCAATCCTCAAGGAAGATCTCACCCGTGTTGGAAGCGCGGAGACCCAGCTTGTCATGAAGATCGCGTGTGGAAAATCCCTCAAATCCTCGCTCCACAAAAAATGCGGTTATCCCTTTTGCTCCGGCATCCGGGTCTGTTTTCGCATAGACAATAGCCAGATCAGCAATGCCGGCATTGGTGATCCAGGTTTTCTGGCCGTTGAGCACATAATAATCCCCGTCCTCCTTGGCTGTGGCTACCATGCTGGCAGGGTCACTTCCTGCATCGGGTTCCGTGAGGCCATAACAGCCGATCCATTCCCCGCTGGTCAGCTTGGGGAGATATTTTTTCTTCTGCTCTTCGCTGGCAAACTTAAGGATGGGAAGCTCCACAAGAGACACCTGTACAGAGTACGTACCTCGCATAGAAGAATCCACCCGGCCTATCTCTTCAGCTACGATCGCATGGCTTATATAATCGAAACCCGCTCCGCCATATTCCTCGGGAATGGGCGTTCCCATAAATCCCAGGCCCGCCAGTTTTTCGAAAATGTCACGTGGGAACTCGCCCTTTTTATCGTTTTCCGCAGCAACAGGAGCGATCTCCTCATCGGCAAATTTCCGGATGGTGTCTTGTATCATTTTTTGTTCTTCGTTCAAATCAAAATCCATCGTGCTCTCCTAAGATTCAAGTTTAAAAAAAATATAATGACAACTCACTCTTCTTTGTTTCACTCATGCAACGCCAGGGAATACGCGATACAAACAAAACCCTCCTCAGGACAAAAAAACTCACCCTTTTGACTTTGCGCTGGCGTTAGGACCTCAGTATTTATAGAATCCCTCTCCAGTTTTCCTTCCCAGTTTGCCTTCCTCAACCATCTGTTTGATGATTGAGGGCGGTCTATAACGCTCGTCCTTGAGTTTTGTATACAATGTCTCCATCTTTGCCAGATGGATATCGAGCCCGATCATATCGATGAGAGCAAGCGGCCCAATGGGATGGCCAGCACCCAACTTCATGGCCTCGTCAATATCTTCGGCAGAAGCTATCCCATCGGCATAAACGGTTGCAGCCTCATTCAACAGGCTAGCTAAGACCCGGCTCACGATCCCGGCCGGCGCTTCCTTGAACGTAACCACGGGAACCTTGCCCAGGACTTCCGCAAATGCTTTAGCCGTCTCGACAGTTGCATCAGATGTTTCGTCCCCGCGGATGATCTCCACCAGCTTCATAATGACAGCAGGATTAAAAAAATGCATGCCGACAACCTTATCCGGACGGTGCGTGACCGAAGCGATCTCGCTCACAGAAAGAGCTGTTGTGTTTGTGGCAAAGATGGTTTCGGGCGAGCAAATGGTGTCCAGCTTCTTAAAGATGTCCTTTTTAAGATCGATATTTTCGGATACCGCCTCGATCACAAAATTGCTTTCCCGGGCCAGATCCATGTCTGTGGACCAGCTCATGCGGGAGAGGACAGAGTCCATGTCTTCCTGGGTTATTTTCCCTTTTTCAATCCGTCTCTTGAGGCCTTTGGCGATTTTATCTTTAGCTTTATTGATGACATCATCAGACACATCGGTCACAAAAACATCAAATCTCTTTTGCGCACAGAGCTGGCCGATGCCCGCCCCCATGATCCCCGCACCTATAACAAAAGGCTTCTTGATATCCATGATTCCTCCTTCAATTAAAAGAATAATTCTTTCGGATGCGCTCTGCACTCACTTTGCACATCAGACAATCAAGTCAAGTTTTCCAGAATAATGGCGACACCCTGCCCGCCACCGATGCATAAACTGACCAAACCCAGTTTTTTATTCCGGTTCTTCAAGACATAGAGAAGCGTGGTCAGGATCTTTATACCGGTAGCACCAATAGGATGACCGAGAGCAATCGCTCCACCATTCACATTGACTTTAGAGCGATCCCATTTGAGCTCCCTTTCCACAGCCAGGATTTGGGCAGCAAAAGCCTCATTAAGCTCGATGATGTCGATGTCATCAAGTTTTAGTCCTGCTTTATCCAGAGCCTTGTGAATAGCGGGCACAGGTCCGATCCCCATGATGGCTGGGTCCACGCCCGCATGGGCATAAGAGACGATCCGAGCCATGGGTTTGACACCCAGCTCTTCCGCCTTTTCCGCCGTCAAAACAACTGCAGCTGCAGCTGCATCACACAGGGCACAACTGTTTCCCGCAGTGACGGATCCATCTTTTTTAAAAACAGGAGGAAGCTTTGCCAGTTTCTCGGCAGTTACACCTTCTCTCGGAATTTCCTCTGTCTCGAATATCTCAGTTTGCCCTCTCTTCAAGGGGATCTCAACAGGAAGGATTTCGTCCTTGAACCGTCCCTCTTTCACGGCAGTAACGGTTTTCTGCTGGCAATCTGCAGCATAAGCATCCTGTTCCTCCCGGCTGATGTTGTATTTCTCGACAAGCGTCTCTGCTGTCACTCCCATTAGATGGCCGGCAAGCGGACACATGAATCCATCCTTGTGGAGAATATCGACCATTTTGCCATCTCCCATCCGGTATCCCCATCGCGCTTTATCAGCGATATAGGGCACCTGGGAACTGTTCTCAGAGCCCCCGACCAACACCACGTCTGCATCTCCCGCCTTGATCAACTGAGCTGCGAGAGATGTCGCTCTCAAAGATGAACCACAACGTTTGTTCACAGTGAATGCGGGCACTTCGACAGGCATTCCTCCTTTGACTGTAGACAAACGCCCGATGTTGGGTCCCAAACCGGCTTGCCAACCCGAGCCGAAAACCACCTCATCCACATGTTGTGGTTCAATCCCGGCTCTCTTCACTGACTCTTTCAAGACAAGAGCACCCAACTCAACCGCAGAAACTTTTTTGAATGAACCTCCAAAACTGCCTCCGGCTGTCCTGACCGCACCGGCAATAACAATATCACTCATATAATTCCTCCTTTTAACCTAAATGATTTTGAGAAAACGTCAAAACACCCAATCCCAACTAAAACATTGTCACATAAGGCTTGTATTATAGTGATGCTATCTTGACGGTGTCAACAATTACCTGTTTTCGAAATCATCAATTTGATCAATCGGGAAGTTATTCAGAACAGAAATGGAAATACTTGCGATCTCAAGGGAAAAGTTGAAATTTCCTGTGATTTTGTATATGGTCTTATAAGATGGTTTTGACCTTCCATAAAAACCGATGATCAAAGAAAACGCGAGAAAACTCCTGGATGAATTGCCACCCGGAGTGGAACTCGTCGCTGCTGCCAAAATGCGGACACCCGATGAGATCCAGGAGGCTATCGACGCTGGAGTGAACATAATCGGACAGAACTATGTTCAGGAAGCTCAAGCCACATTCCGCGTTATCGGCAACAGGGCAAGGTGGCACTTCATCGGACATCTCCAGAAGAACAAGGCCAAAAAAGCTGTCGAAATCTTCGATATGATCGAAACTGTAGACTCATATGGCCTTGCTGCAGAGCTAAACAAGCGCTGTCAAGCTGGGGGCAAGGTTATGCCCATCCTGATCGAGATCAACAGCGGCAGAGAACCTCAGAAATTTGGCGTACTGCCGGAAGAAGCCGAAAACTTCATCAGGCAAATTGCCGGCTTTGAGGGGATAAAGGTCCAGGGTCTCATGACCATGGGACCCATGTCCGGCGACCCAGAGGATGCCCGACCCTACTTTCAGGAGACAGGGCGAACGCATGATCATCTAAAGAGTTTAGACATCCCCAACATAGAGATGAAATATCTTTCTATGGGCATGACAAATTCCTTTCGAGTCGCCATCGAGGAGGGCGCCAACGTCGTCCGCATCGGCACGCTCATTTTCGGTCCCCGATAGCAAAAGGGATCACATCGCAATTTGGAAGAATCCACAAAATCGTGATGAATGACCTCCGAGTGTCCCAATTGGTGATTTCGAAAACACGGTTTTCTCCACCACACAATTGGAACACTCTATAAAGCAATATGTTTTAATCTCATAACTGAAATTTGAATGCTTACATTCAACATTTATAAGTTGACATTTGTGGATATTAATTGTTTATAATAAAACTTACTAATTCGAGAAAATTGATATGATTTTATTCGGACTTCGGAAATGAGAACATTCGGATTTAAATGGATTTTTATCATTTCGGCACTTGTTTCTTTGTTTTTTTTCCCTCTGCTTGTGACCAGCACCCAAACATCTGATGACGAAGGAAAAACTCAACAGTCTGCTGGGAAAGAACAGATGGATATCCAGCTTCCTCCCCCTCCTTTCAGTGAGGATATTTTCCCCTGCTCGGAATGTCACGCTGACATGGATATTAACCTCAAGAGAAGAGAACTGGAAGATTTCCATGACGATATCATCCTAAAGCACGATGAAGAGAACAGGTGGTGCATGGATTGTCATGACGCCAATAATCGAGACATGCTGCACTCAGCCAGCGGTCAATTAATCGATTTTGAAGAATCTTATAAGCTGTGCGGCCAGTGCCATGGCCCCAAGCTGAGGGATTGGAAAGCGGGTATCCACGGCCGGAGAACCGGCAGCTGGAACGGACAGAAAGAGTACCTTTTGTGTGCCCACTGCCACAATCCCCATACACCGAAATATGAGAAAATAAAACCAGATCCGCCTCCAAAAAAACAGGGAAAAGTGAAATGAGTGTATTCAAAGACATCCTTTCGCCCCAAAAGCTAAACCGGAGGACATTTCTAAAAGCAACGGCGGTCACCTCTGCGACTGCGGCATTCATCGCATGCAACAAAGAGGATCGCGAGGAGTTCCTGCAGAACAATTTCAGATCGATGTCCAAGGATGAGATCGCCCAGGTCCTCGAACGTCTTGAAAAGAAATACACCCAAGAATTCGGGAAAGAGTTTTCCGTTTCGGCCAAAGAGGCTATCCCCCAGACATTTTATGGATATGCCCTTGATATCTCCAGATGTATCGGCTGCCGCCAGTGTGTTTACGCTTGTGTGGAAGAGAACAATCAAACACAGGAGCCCCAGATGCACTGGATCCAAGTCCTTGAGATGGAAAAAGAGAAGGGTATCGATTTTTTACACGCCGATCTGTATTACGACCACGAAGAAGTACCCCATGAAGGGCATTTTTACCTGCCCGTGCAGTGTCAGCAGTGTCAGAATCCTCCCTGTGTCAAGAGCTGCCCGGTAGGCGCGACCTGGACCACCAGTGATGGAATTGTAGTCGTGGATTACAACTGGTGTATCGGCTGCCGCTGCTGCATGGCCGCATGCCCTTATGGAGCCCGTCATTACAATTGGGGAAAAGTGAAACTCGATGCCGAAAACGTCAATCCCAAAACTCACTATCTTGGTAACCGACCACGCTACAAAGGGGCTGTGGAGAAATGTACCTTCTGTATTCAGCGGGTTCGAGAAGGACGTTACCCTGCGTGTGTTGAAGTTTGTCCTGTAGGAGCCAGAAAATTCGGGAATCTTTTAGACAAGGACAGTGAAATTCGGTACATTCTTGAAAACAAGAGGGTTCTTATCCTTAAAGAGGAACTCAACACTCAACCGAAATTCTACTATTTTTACGGGACATGATCGTTGGCATGAGGTGACAGGTTGAATTTTATCCGGCTTATCAAAGAAAGTTTTCAAATTCTTATCCGAGGAAGCAAGCGGTATTATCTATGGCTGGCGTTTCTCTTTGTACTTATCATATGGGGCAGTACTGGTTATATCGAGCAGCTGAAACAGGGATTGCTGGTCACTAATATGAGAGATCCCGTCTCGTGGGCTTTTTATATCGGAAATTTCACTTTTCTTGTCGGCGTTGCGGCAGCAGCGATCATGCTAGTAATTCCGGCGTATATCTACAACTGGAAGCCCCTCAAAGAAGTGGTCATATTCGGGGAGCTCCTCGCTATCAGTGCCGTGATCATGTGTATCCTGTTTGTCATCGTCGATGTGGGCAATCCCCTGCGATTGTGGCACATGATTCCTTTGATCGGTAAACTGAACGTTCCATCATCACTCCTGGCCTGGGATTCTGTAGTTCTCACACTATATTTCTTCCTGAATCTTATCATCGTCGGTTACCTGCTCAACACTCTATTCTATAAACGGGAGTACAACAGACGCCTGTTAACACCACTGATACTGTTTTCCATTCCTCTGGCCATAGGCATTCACACCGTCACTGCCTTTCTTTACAACGGATTTGCCGGCCGGCCATATTGGAATAGCGCCCTGCTCGCCCCAAAATTTTTGGCCTCTGCGTTCTGTTCCGGACCTGCGGTTCTTATTATCCTATTTCAGATCCTAAAAAAAACCACGACCTTTGAGATCAAGGATGAGGCCATCTGGAAGATCGCAGAACTCATGGCCTATGCCATGTTTATCAATCTCTTCTTTTTCTTTGCCGAGGTGTTCAAAGAGGTCTATTCCGACACGGAACACCTGGTTCATCTCAAGTATCTGTTTAAAGGAGTGGGCGAAAACCGCGATATCGTGATGTACGGATGGGCTTCACTTTTCATCAGTTTTATCGCCTTCCTGCTCTTTTTGATCCCCGCCACCCGTAAAAACGTGGTCACGTTGAATATCGGGGCCATATTGATCTGGTTTGGTGTTTATATCGAAAAGGGAATCGCTCTCCTCATCCCCGGATTCACGCCGGATTCATTGGGACAAATTTACGGTTACCGGCCGTCCCTGGTTGAACTCAAGGTCTCGATGGGTATCTTTGCCGTTGGATTTTTAATCTTCACCTTTATCACAAAGGTCGCCATTGCCATTATTTTTGAAGATTTTAACATCGAATCCCTAAAGAGAAGGCAACGTTTTCCAAAAAATTGACCGGGATTATTCACGGGCCAAGGCCAAACCACCCCACCCTTACAATAATGTGGAGGCAATGGCTCATAAAGCTGTAGTGAGCTACCGCGAATGAGCTACAACGAAGCCGATGCTATTAGATTGGTTCGCCCGTAGGGTAAAAGATGCCGACAATATAATAGTGAGTGCTTTTTGGTTAGAGTTGTCAGCAACTTTTATGAAGAATTCAGGGAGTTAGATAAGGATTTTGTCTGTCCAACCGAGTTTTATCAGTTCGATCTTGTTCGGGTCACTAACACCCAAGTGATGCCGCGTATCGGCAAGCCGGATATGTTTGGCTGGCGTCTGAAGAGGTTTGTCTTCCCCGAAATACTCGAGCCGCTTCGCCTGGATAATCCGCAAACCGACCGCATCCACCGCTACAGGGTCTTGACTGACGAGAATACCCTTGTACTCCCAAACATATTTATTGGCATAGCTATGGGGGCCGACTGTGTGAAATTGGGGATTCAGCATGAGGAGAATATTCAGCTTAACTCTTTTTCGGAGGTCGAAATGATCCCAGAGAGTTGCAAGGTCTGCACAGGAGTCCGAATGATAATCGCTCGGACGGGAGGAGTACATGATGGGATTTTTGATACAGCCACCGATCCCAGACCAATGATGGGTTCTCGCTGGACGGACATTGATAATAGCTGTTGCCTTTTGGAAGACAGGATTTTTACGCACGCCTCTATCATCTATACCAATGTTTTCCTCTGGAACTCCCACATCAAGAACGCGTCTTTTAATAATCTGCTCCACCTCCGTTGTCGTAGGGAGATAATTCATGATATTCGACTTGATCCCAACGACATCCGAAGGCTTAATCACCTGCTTCCACGCTTGAATCGGCTCCCTTTCAGCCAGCAATGTCGATAACGCCTCATCGAGCATCCGCTGAACAACTTTGGCATTTGGTTTTTTGAAGGTAACAAGAGCGTTTTCATCCCTAATAAGAACAACTTTGGCATTAGGCGAAGACGATTGACCGCCCGAGATCTTGAGGCTCGAAGCGAATGCCCCGGCTACAGGGGATAGAGCCGCAACTCGCAAGAAATCCCGTCGGGTGATGCCTCTCTTTTTCATGAGCCCTCCTTAATAATTATATAAAGTAAATAATTTAAACCAACGCATCCATATTTCCGTGATGGCCTAAATACTCAATACCGTTTTTGAGTGATCAGATTGTATGGTGGAGAAAACCGTGTGAAGGGCTCTAGGTGGGCATAGTCCTTTTTATGTAGGGTCCGTTCCCCGAACGGACCGTTTGGAAAACGGTTCCTACATTCAAATAGAGCCGCACTGATGTCCTGTTGTTCGTTATCGCAATCAACAATCTGATCATTCGAGATGTCTATCATCACGGAGTTAGAGATGTTTTGCTACGGGAGCCTGTTCTCAACGCTGTCGAGGATCTCTTTTGCGTGAGATTCGGAGTGTGCATTAAAAATCACGCTCAGCAAATTACCGTTTAGCCGTGTGGCTGTCCATTGGTCATCTTCAGTCCTTACAATGTTTGATTCTCCCGCATCCGGCATGTAAACATCTAAGAAATTATCAAAGGCCTCTTTGGCCTTCTCCTCATTGAGATAACGAACGAGGAGGAGGTACGCCCTCTCTCCATTTTGTTCATACAGGCCAAGGGCTGCATCTGTCTCCTGATCCAGGAAGAGGATATTTTCATCCGCCATGAAGAAATGATAATTGAGGATTATATAACTGTGGAAATATCGGATCTTTGTCCTGTCCAGATTTTCAGGCGGAAAGAGAGAAACGATGTCAGGAATTTGCCCTTCTTCACTTATCGATGATGCAACTTTTTTCGCAAATGAAAACAGAGCCTCCTTGGCTTCAGGAGTCTCTTCTTCCGCATACAGGGACACAAAAAAGCGATCTTTCCAGAAAGAAAGCAAGCCTTCCATGTAGGTGGCTCCTTGACCGATCTCAGCATCTTCCTCCTCAAGACTATGGGTAAAAATACCATAAGCATCCTTGGCAGAACCCATATCGAATAGGTCGGCGATGATATTCGGCTGACCTTCTCTGGAAAACTGTCTGGCCAATAGTGACTTAAAATTGTATGCCCGGTATACTTCTCCAGCTCCGTTTATGTAGTCGAAGATCGTCTCCGTATCAAAGAGCTTATCCTCTCCAGAAACACTCCATCCGTGTATTTCCTTGGGCAACAAAGCACCCAGATCTGTATCTCTATCTTTTGAACTCGTACACATAGATCCAAATCCTCCTACTAACATTAAAAGAAACAATCCCCATGTTATATTTTTCATGTCCTGAATTGTAGCAAAAAGCAATAGAGAAAAAAACACTAGAATATCTAGCCTGAATTATTCAGGCTTTAAATTTATGTTGTAATCAGGGAGTATTTTTTGTAGCATAATACTGAGTAATCCTCTATAAATTATAGTCGAAAAGGAGAGTCAAATGATCAGACTTTCGACCAAGGGCAGATACGGCACACGTTTGATGCTGAATCTCGCCCATAATTATAACAACGGCAACGACGCCATCATTCTCAAAAAAGTCTCGGACTCAGAAGAAATCTCTATCCGCTACTTGGAGCAGATCATCATACCTCTCAAGATCAACAAGCTCGTCAAGAGCATCCGGGGTGCAGGTGGAGGCTACATCCTGGCCCGCCACCCTTCTCAGATCCAACTCAGCGACATCCTCAATTCCCTCGAAGGCACAATGAGTCTTGTGGAATGTGTTGAAGATGACGATTACTGCGACCGTGTGGATGTTTGCGCTACACACGAAGTCTGGAAAGAAGCAAGCTCCATGCTGCAAAATTATTTCGAGAGCTTGACTCTTCAAGACCTCGCAGATCGCGAGGATAAGATGAAAAAGAAGAAAAAAAGCAAAAAATAATACCAGATTTTTTGTTTATCCATTTCTCATAATCAGCAATTATTAAAGCGAATTTTTTTGCATGGGAATATTATGAAAGGGTAAAGGGGAACTGAATCAATACAATGAAAGACACTGACAAGCCTAATAAACGCCTTATAGAAGAATTAAAAATCCTCCTTGAATCCGAAAATTTATACAAGATGATCTTTGAGAGCGCCAACGACGGAATTATTATTCATGACGTTGAAGGTCACATCTTTGATGTCAATCAGACGATGTACAAACGTCTGTGCTACACCAAACAAGATTTTCTCAAAATGTCCCTGAAGGATTTGGTAGCTCCAGAATTCTCCCAAAAAGTTAAGGAACGAGTCGGCCAGCTGAAGAAGGAGGGGGTGGCGATATTTGAGTCAGCCGACCGGAGGAAAGACGGTACGGTAATGCCTGTGGAAGTAAGTGCCCGTTATGTCGATTACAAGGGCCAAAAAGTCATTTTGAGCATCGTCAGGGATATTAATGAACGAAAGCTGGCCGAAGATCTCATCATGTCGACCTTACGGGAAAAAGATATCCTCCTCAAAGAAATCAAACGCCAGACAAGGTTCGAACTTGAGATTTTCTCCCGCACACTGGAGAGATTATCAAGAACCAGTGAGGGGGACGCAGTGTTTGAGGAAACGAAGAACGCTCAAAACCGAATTAAATCCTTGACATACATCAAAGAGCGGTTATACAGGTTCCCGAGCATCTCAAAAATCGATTTTGCAGAATTGACCACACGATTGGTCCGTTTTGTCTCTTCTCTTTATCCCATCGGGGAAAAAAACATACGCATAAAGAATGAGATCCAGTATGTCTATTTTGACCTGGTCAAAGCTATCCCGTTGGCATTGATCATCAATGAATTTTTGTCCAATTCTTTGAAACACGCATTTCACGACAAAAGCAAGGGTGAAATTGCCATAAATGTCAGCAAAAAGAAGAACGGCAAGCACGTCCTTCGTTTTTTTGATAACGGGAATGGATTTCCCGACACCCTTGACTTTCGAAACACAACCACTCTAGGCATGGAGCTTGTCAAAGAACTCGTCGATTACCTCAACGGAAACATCGAACTCAATACAAACGAGGGCACGGAATTTATTGTGGAGTTTTGATCAACAGAAGAAAAAAAGAATGAACTCGAGACTGATAGACTGGAACCTCAGGCATAAGATCGTCCTCCATGTCGTTGTCATAGGGCTGCTGGCCGGGATCATCATGACATATCTTTATTTATCCACACAAAAAAACATCATTACCACGCTGAATCAGCAGAAGGCAGAGCTTGTGGGATCGATGATCGAGTGTAATACCACTCATCAAATGCAGGAGGGAAAACCAAAGGATATCGGCCCGACCTTGTTGCGTATAACAGAATCGAACAACATCAAAAGCCTACGCTTGATCGATATAAAAGGAAAAATACTAAGGTCCTCAAATCCTAACGAACTCGGCGACTATATCGAAGAGAGTCAGATCGAAAAAGTGGCTGAATTTTACTCTATGTTAGATAAAACTAAAGTCTCCCAAATCCAACCAATCTCTTCCTATCAGAGCTTTTACGCCATCCAGAACAGAGAAGAGTGTTTTGCCTGTCACTCCTCAGAAGTTGATGTGATCGGAATTCTTGAGGTGAACCTCGAAGAGGCAGCTACAGCCAATATTATCCAGAAGAATCAGTTCAGGGCTGTTGTTATAAGTCTTCTTGCGCTGGCCATCCTTATCTTCATCATCCTTCGTCTTTTCGAAAAGATCATAAACCGCCCTCTTTCCGAGCTCAAAGATCAGATGAAAAAAGTCCAAGGAGGAAATTTCGGCATTCAGTTTCAACCCAAAAAAAATGACGAAATCGGAGACCTCACCAAGAACTTCAATATCATGGTCGCAAACCTGAAGAAGGCCAATTTGGAAATCGAGGAGCTTCATAGCAGAGAAATGGAACGTGCCGGACATTTGGCTTCAATGGGTGAGTTGGCTGCAGGATTGGCACACGAAATCAAAAATCCGATTGCCGGCATTAAAGGCGCACTTGGAGTTATCAATCAGAGGACGGACCCCAGCGCCCCTGAAAAGGAGATCTTCACAGAGATCCTTCACCAGATAGACCGGATTTACAACATCGTCCAAGACCTGCTGAGTTATGCCCGGCCGAGAGAAATCAACTTGAAATCCGTCAACCCAAACGAATGTATCCAAAGAGCTGTCCATCTCGCGCGATCCCAAACAAAAGACAAGGATATCAAGTTCCATTTTGAAAAATCCAAAGAAGAGATTCATATACGATGTGATGAAAACAAGATCCAGGAAGTCATTCTGAATCTTTTGATAAATAGTATTGCAGCTATAGAAGAGAATGGGAAAATTTCAATCAGCATGAATCAAAAAAACAAGCGATGGCTGGAAATCGCCATTAGGGACGATGGAAAAGGAATAAAGGCCGAATATCTTACCCAAGTGTTTAATCCTTTTTTCACAACACGAAGACGTGGAACCGGCCTGGGGCTTTCCATCTGTAAAAAGATCATCGAGGCCCACAAGGGTTCTATAGATGTCCAAAGTGAAGAGGGGAAGGGAACGGTCTTCGCCATTCGCCTTCCTCTCATCGATCAAACTGAGGCACAATGAGCAGAAAGAGAGTCCTAATTATCGACGACGAGAAACTCATCCGTTGGAGTCTCATCCAAAAGTTATCCGAATGGAACTTTAAAACTCTCGAGGCTGAAACCTGTAAAGTGGGGAGACAAATATTAGAAAGAGAATCCCCTGACCTAGTGATCCTCGATGTCAATCTTCCGGATCAGAAAGGGACAGACTTTTTGGAGGAGATAAAGGACCAGTGGCCAGAAATCCCGGTGATTATGATTACAGCTTATGGTTCTATCGACGATGCGGTGACAGCTATGCGCCGTGGAGCGTACGATTTTATCACAAAACCGATCAATGACCTCAAACTCCAGAGTGCAGTGAACAATGCACTGGAAACAGCATCTCTTAAAAAGGAAGTCGCATACTTCAAGGAAAAAGAACAAAAGTTGTTCGACCCATCATCCATTGTCGCTGAATCCGAGACGATGAAAAAGATTCTAGAGATCACCCAGATAGTCGCTCAGAGTGAGGTCACAATTGTGCTTTTGCAGGGTGAGAGCGGAACGGGAAAAGACCTTTTGGCACAGGCCATCCACTATCTCAGCCGAAGGAAAGCAGCGTCATACCAGGCTATAAACTGTTCTGCCATTCCCGAGAATCTTCTGGAAAGCGAATTATTCGGCTACGAAAAAGGCGCCTTCACCGATGCCAAACAACAGAAAAAAGGTCTGGTCGAACTCGCACATAAAGGAACACTCCTTCTAGATGAGATCGGGACAATGAGTCTTCCTCTACAGGCAAAGCTGTTGCGATTTTTAGAGACACAAACATTCAAGCGGGTTGGCGGACTCAAAGACATCGAAGTCGATATCCGCGTGATCGCCGCCACAAACCAAGACATTGAATTTGCGACTAGAGAGGAAAAATTCAGGCACGATCTCTACTATAGACTCAACGTCTGCCCCATTTACATCCCTCCCCTGCGGGAAAGGAAAACCGATATTCTTCCGCTTGCCGATTTTTTCGTCCGACAAGAGAACATCAGATTCAGGAAAAAAATCCAAGGCTTTGGTAAAGAGGCCCAGAAGCTATTCCTGGATTACGATTGGCCGGGAAACGTCCGAGAGTTGAAAAATGCCATCGAGAGAGCCATGATCTTTGAAAAAGGGCCTTATATCACAGCTAAATACCTCCCCTTCCATTCAGACAATAGGCCTTCTTCATACCCGGCTCAACCAAAGAAACAAGTTCTTAGCGGGACAATAACCTTAGCTGATGCCGAAAAAGACCTCTTGATCAGGGCTCTGAACAAAGCTCACGGGAATAAATCAAAAGCCGCAAAAGCTTTGGGCATCACACGAGATGCTATGCGTTACAAGATAAAAAAATGGAACATCACTCCTAAAGATCTAAACCTGCCTGAATAACACCTATTTTTCCCCGCTTTTTTCACAACAAAAAACACATCTTTTAATATAGAATCAGAGGTGATGTGTTCGCTCCTGTCAGATTTTTAACGCCATTCCCTCATTGCCTTCTTGGCGTCTGCGGATCTGCGCATGTTCACCTT
>CAZXJE010000051.1:2345-15394 GCA_964640835.1 uncultured Eubacteriales bacterium | reverse complement strand
CTATTCGCTATAGGCTTCAGGGAGTCGAAGGAGTATCTTTTGTCATCAACCTCGGTGGTTTCATAAAACAATTTCAGGTCTATCTCAAACCCGAAATGCTCAAAAACTATAATGTCACGATCAACGAAGTTAAAGAGGCCATCGAGAACAGCAACCGTAACTTTTCGGGCGGCATCATCATCAAGGGCTCCCAGGAAACCTTGATAAAAGGGATAGGACGCATCGAAACTCTCGACCACATCGAGAACACGGTCATCACGTCTAGCAATAACGTACCCGTCTATGTGAAGGATGTGGCTGATGTCAAAATCGGGCCAAAGTTTAGGCGAGAATCTGGCAGTCATAATGGAGAGGAATCCGTCTATGTGACGATAGAAAAACAGTACGGCGGCGACACATTGACAGCCATCGCAAACGTCAAGCAGACTCTGGCTCAGATCGCGGAAGATCTCCCCGAAAAAATAAATATTAAGTCATTCTACGATCAATCCATCCTCATTATCAAATCAATCGAACACGTGGAGATATCGATCCTGGAGGGCGCCATCCTCATCGTCCTGGTTATGATCTTCTTTATGTGGAACCTAAGGAGTTCATTCATCGCTTCCTTAACGATTCCCTTATCCATACTGATCGCACTGGTCCTGATGGATCTGTTCGGGATCAAGCTGACTGTCATGTCCATAGGAGGATTGGCCATCGGAATCGGAAAGGTGTCCAACGGCTCGATCCTCATGGTCGAGAACATCTACCGGGTGCTTCGCGAAAAAAAGGGCCAGGCGTCCACTCTGGAACTCACGTCGGAGGCGGCAAAAGATGTCGGGAAGTATCTTTTTTCCGCAAACCTGATCATCATCCTTGTCTTTATTCCCCTCCTTACACTTCAGGGCATCGAGGGCGCCATGTTCCGCCCGACAGCATTCGCTGTCGCTGCGGCTCTGTTCGGCTCACTCATCCTCAACCTCACTCTCAAGCCGGTTCTTGCATCTGTCTTCCTGACCGAAAAACACATTAAAGAAAAAAGAAATCCCGTCACGGAATACCTCACACCAAAGTACCGGACGGTCCTTGAAGGAGCGCTCAAACATAAAAAAGTGATACTGGCAATTTTTCTGATTCTACTCATAGGGGCTGGAATTTCTTATCACTTTCTGGGTAAAGAATTTGTTCCCCCATTGGATGAAGGAGCTATCATGGCCTCCACTGTTATGCTTCCCGAAACATCACTGGAAGAATCCATCATCATGGGCACACGAATCGAAAAAATTTTCCTCACTTTTCCGGAGGTCATATCCGTTTCGCGAACAACAGGAACAGCAGAGGCCTCTGAACATGTCCACCCTGTCAACCACAGCCACTACAACATCGAGCTTCTTCCCCTAGAAAAGCGAAAGCGAGGATTCGATGAAATCACACAAGCCATGAGGCTGGAACTGGATAAAATACCCGGAATTGCCTACATTTTCGAGCAGCCTATCGCCAATAAACTTGCAGAGATGCTAACCGGAGTTGAGGGAGAGCTATCCGTGAAGCTTTTTGGACAGGATCTAGACACTCTCAATCTATATATCGAGGATATCCATAATGTTCTCGCAGAGATTGAAGGCGTAGCCGATCTGCAGATCGAACAGACCACGGGAATTCCTCAATTGGTCATCAATTTGGATAGAGCAAAGCTTGCTCGCTTCGGTATTCCTGTGAGCGATGTAGCCGATCTCATCGAAACAGCATTGAACGGAATCGAAGCCACCGATGTCTACGAAAAAGACAGGATCACATCTGTCCTCATACGTCTCCCCGAAAAATACAGAAACGATGAAGAAGCGGTGGAAGAACTCCTGGTCGATGCTCCGAATGGGGAAAGGATACCCCTCTCCCAGCTTGCAGAGATATACAGAAGTGTAGGGCCTCAGACTATTTTTCGAGAAAACCTCATGCGGCGAAAAATCATTCTCTGCAACCTTGTTGACCGCGACATCGTAAGTTTTGTCAAAGAGGCCCAGCAGAAAATTGAGGACGAGATCGATCTTCCTCCCGGATATTTTACCACTTTCGGTGGACAATACGAGAGCCAACAGAGAGCCATGAAACATCTGACGACACTCATGCTCATCATCATCCTGATTATTTTCGTCATCCTCTACTCTTCTTTTGGCTCGCTCTGGCAGGCTTCTCTCATCATCCTGAACATCCCAACAACACTTATCGGAGGGATACTGGGATTATTGATCGCCGGTCAAACCATGAATGTATCATCAACGATCGGGCTTATCGCTCTGTTCGGAATCTGCGTCCAGAACGACGTCATCCTTGTGGCCAAAATCAACGATTTCCGAAAAGAAGGGCTATCTCTCAGGGATTCTGTCACACAAGGAGCTTTAACAAAATTTAGGCCGATCATCATGACGGACTTGGTGATGATCGTGGCCGTGTTGCCCATGGCGTTGATCAAAACCACAGGCGCAGAACTGCACAGGCCTCTCGCTGTCGTCTACATCGGCGGATTCTTCTTCGCCATCTTACTCCGGCTGATCGTGGTGCCCCTTCTTTACGAGACTCTTGGAAAAATTGCTGAAAAATTCCAAAAAACTTAAGAATTTCAACCTACAGATGATCGATGAGGATCCTTATCCCGATGAGGATCAGGACCGATCCCCCTAAAAGTTCAGCCCATTTGCCCGCGATCTGACCGATGAGAGGCCCCAATTTTGTCCCCAGCGCTGTCATTAAAAAAGCAACAATTCCGATAAGTACAGCTGGAAAAAGAATCTCTATTCCTATTGCAGCGAAGCTCAGCCCCACGGCGAGAGCATCTAGACTTGTGGCGACGGACAACAAGAGAAGGGACCAACCTCTTGTGGGATCATGTCGTCCAGCCTGAGGTGAACTCTGTGACCGAAATGACAAAAAAATCATTCGACATCCAATCAAAAAGAGCAGGCCAAAGGCCACCCAGTGATCGAAAGCTTGGATAAGCGGCATGATTTTTGTTCCCGCCAACCACCCGAGAATGGGCATCACAAATTGAAAAAATCCAAAGGAGACAGAAAGTCTCATCGCGCGTCTTATGCCTACCTGTTCTGGCCTGAGGCTAATTCCTACGGATACAGTAAATGCATCCATCGCAAGGGCAAGAGCAATAGATAAAATGACTGGGACATTCATGATTTAGGATTCAACGATATGTCACATATACGCAACAATTATCTCAGCACTCTTATTCTTTTTGAAACAAGTATTCCAAAGCCAGGCTGGTCATGAGTAAGACGCCTTGAGGGAGAACATTCTCATCGATGTCGAAAGCCGGGTGGTGGTGAGGAAAGTCCATTCCATCTCCAGCACCAAGAAACAGAAATGCTCCGGGGACTTTTTCGAGAAAATAGGCAAAATCTTCGCCCCCCATGACCGGATCGATATCGACGACTTTATCTTTGCCAAGTGTCCGCTTAGCCACGTCCAACACAAAATTTGCCATAGTCTCGTCATTCACAAGGGGAGGATATCCTTCCTCATAGGAAAACTCTACACTAGCACCCATGGCTTTGGCTGTGCCTTCTGCGATCTCTTCGATGCGTTTTTTTGCGATATTCTTTATTTCCGGTTCAAAGCTCCTCACCGTGCCTGTCAATCTGACCTCACCGGGAATGATGTTGTAGATCGTACCACCCTCTATCGTCCCGAAAGACACAACCGCAGGCTTTAGAGGATCCATGTTCCTGCTGACGATGCTCTGCGCATTCACCACGATCTGTGAGGCCACAAGGATCGGGTCCACCGTTTGATGAGGCATAGAACCATGCCCTCCCTTCCCCCTCACAATGATGGTGAAGTCATCCGGTTGAGCCATCATCGGCCCCTTGACAACACCCACTGCACCAGTTGGCAACGGCACCCAGAGATGCAGACCAAAGATGGTGTCGACTCCTTCAAGCGCTCCCTCTTCGATCATCCGCTTAGCCCCACCGGGTATGCGTTCTTCCGAAGGCTGGAATAGAATAACCACATTCCCCTTGAATTCATCCTTTCTCTCCGAAAGAAGTTTCACAGCCCCCATCAGTATGGCCATGTGGCCGTCATGCCCACAACAATGGGCTGCCTCCGGATTCTGTGATATGTATTCCTTGTCTCCTTCTTCCTTCAAGGGAAGGGCGTCCATGTCCGCTCTCAGCGCTACTGTTTTGCCACCGGGATCTCCCTGCAGCACACCTCTCAATCCTGTTTCAGCACATTCTGTGACTGGGATCCCAAGATTTTCAAGATACTGACGGATGACCGAAGCCGTCCTCTTTTCTTGGAATGCGACCTCCGGATTACGATGAAAATCGCGCCTCCATTCCACGACTTTACCGGTTATCTCCTCTGCATCTTTTTTGAGTTGTTCTCGCATATCCTTCTCCATGTCTCTTTATTTAACCTGCACCATTCATAAAAAATGTCAATACTTTGTTCAACAAAAGCAATATCAACTCATGAATAGTCCAGGTTGATACTCATTATGTGCTGTAATATTCGTGTACTTTCAAACAATGTCCAAGCGTTTCGGTTTTGTGGCTAGGGATACAACCAATGTGAAGAACCCATTGCCAAGCAGGCCTACAAAACCCACATTCATCCCCAAAAATGGGTCACGGCCGGTGAGGATGAGGAATGCCACAATGGCTAATCCAACGATAAGACCGGTGAACACCCCCTCCTTTGTCACGCGCTTCCAGAAGAGGCCGAGAACCACTCCGGGAAAGAACTGGCACACACCGTCATACCCCAGGATAAGGAGATTCACCAGCTCATTGGGAAAAAAGATGGTAAAAACGAGCGCAAAAGTTGTGACGACGAGCACCATGATCCTGGATAATCGCAACACCGTCTCTTCTTTGGCGTGCGGCCGAAATGCAGCTTTGTAAACATTCTTCGCCAGAAGAGTCGATGCGAACAGCACCAGGATCGCTGAGGGTACCATGGCCGTCACCGCACCGGCGGCACCCACAAACCCCATGAACCATGGGGGATATGTCCGATTCACCAGCTCCAAAAATGCCATATCGCCGTTTTTTAGCTCGGGAATGACCAGGAAGGCCGTAAGGCCAACCAAAAATATGAGAAGGATCGGGATTTGATAGAAGGGCATGATGATAGCATTTCTTTTGATGATCTTATCACTTTTCGCAGAAAAGGCAGACCCGAACACGTGCGGCCACATGTAAAAACCCAATCCCGTGAGCAAAACTGTGGACATAACCCATCCCACATCCATATTCGGTGTCGATCCAGGAAAAATCAGATGTTCTGGCATTTTAGCTATAACAGCTTCAAACATTTTTCCAGGGCTGCCAAAATAGATGATGGGAACTCCGATCCCCACAACTCCCACGGCTACAAGCATCATTACATCCTTGATGATCGCGACCCAGGCGGCTCCCCGGAGGCCGCTGGTGTAGACAAAGACACAGGTTAAAACAAACGCTAAAATGATGGCTGTGTTGGATGGAATCGCACCATTACTGGCGACTTCAACGATAAATCCCAATCCAGCCAGTTGGAGCTGAAGGTAGGGGATGATCGAAAACACTCCGACGAGGGCGACGAAAACACCGAGGGACCGGCTGTCATAACGCTTGACGAAATAGTCGGGCTGCGTGTGAAGGCCATACTTCTTACCCACTCTCCACAGCGCGGGAAGGATGAAAAAGGACAGCGTATATGCCAACGCGCCGTATATTAAAATATAAAACGCTGGAGCTCCCTTGGAGTACGCCCAGCCACTGGCTCCAAGAAAAGTGAACGTCGTGTAGATCTCGCCCGCCATGAGGAGCCAGATGAGTATCAATCCGAACTGGCGGCCGGCAACAGTCCAGTTCTCCAGGTTCATCTTGACCCGTCTTCCCGCATATATGCCGACTCCTGCGGAAATGCCAATCGTGGCAAAAATGATGACAAGAGCCACGTTCACTCGCTTTCTCCTTCTTTAGTTTTATTAAACCTTTTCTCGCAGAGATAGGCCGCAAAAAGAATGAGAGGAGTCAACATAACCCAGGTCAGGATCCAAAAGAGGAGGAAGGGTAATCCCAAGATCACTGGCTCTATCCGGTTGACTAAGGGGAGTGCTAAAACCAACATTATAAAGGGAACTGCACCAAACAACAGTGCCAGCTTTGTTCCTTTCTTTTTCATTTAACCTCCTCATCTGAATTATTCATAAAAGAAGCTGACAAATTTTTATTTAAACAACATTTAATATCAAAGAACATTCAATCTATTATTGTCAGCTTCTTTTACCCTTCGGGCGAACCGATCTCATAGCACCGGCTTCGTTGTAGCCCATTCGCGGTAGTTCACTACAGCTTCATGAGCCACTTCCTCGCCGCTACTGCAACCTCGGTCCGTGAATAATCCATCTCCTTCCTGAATTATTCATAAAAGAAGCTGACAAATTTACACTCTAAAAGCACTCAATATCAGAATGAATCCAAAATTACAACCATATTTTCGGTCTTGGATATTGACAAAAAATCCATAAACTGTAACCATAACCTTAACCTAAAACTGCATGAAAAGTCACACGTGTTGGTCATTACTCAGAACTGAAGGAAAAATTTTCTCCCTCCCCTTGCGGCTAATATCAACTCCATTAAAAGACATGAGGTTTTCATGCAATTTCTAGATTCACTGATCTTTAAACTGAATATCTTCACGGTCCCTCCACTCGTTGTCGGCATCCTGATGTTCGTTCTGGGCCTCATCACAATGATCAAGGACAGGGCCTCAAAGGTCAGTCTTTCCTTCTTTATGGTCACCTCGAGCATACTTGTTTGGCTCGGTTCCCTGGCATGGTTGTACTCTGCCCCCAATGAACAGGACGCCCTGTTCTGGGCCACGATCGAGCATTTCGGCGTGGCTTTTATCCCTAGCTTCTTCTTCATCTTCACCCTGGATATCATCCGACGTTACAGGCAATACAAACACTTTGCCTGGGCCACCCTAGGACTCTCGGGCCTGTTTTGCGCCGGTTTTGTGTTCTCCCCTTATCTGATCGAAGGCGTTTCTCTCCAGCGCTGGGGTTATTATGCCCGGTATGGTCCGCTGGGATTCACTCTCATTGTCTATGTAGGCCTCTTCATGTTGATCAGCATGTCCCTCCTCTGGACAGAATACCTGGGAAGCACTTCCGAGCGGGAAAGAAGCCGGCTCAAAGGTATTTTTCTAGGAGTTGTATTAGGTCTAGTCGGAGCCATCGATTTTATTCCGACCTTGGGGATTCCCATTTATCCCCTTGGGTATATTCCCATATTCATCTGTGCTCTGATATTGGGACAGACCATCCTGCGCTTCAGGTTGATCGACCTGACCCCTTCCTTTGCGGCCAAACACATCCTAGAGACAACAGAAGGGCCGATCTCTGTCATCGACCTCGAAGGGAATATCTGTGTGGTCAATCGATCTCTCTGCGAGCAGCTCGGATACAGAGAAAAGGAACTGAAAGACCAGAAAGTCTCCTTGCTTTTCGATGTTTCAGGCGACATTTTTCCGAATAAACTCAACAGGGATTGGGTACTCCGCGCTCGAGAGATGAGGTGGGAGAGAAAGGACGGCACGACTATTGACATGAGCGTCTCTGCATCTGCGATCACAGACAAGGATGGCAGCCCTGCAGGAATCGTATACGCGGCCACGGATATCACCGAACGTAAAAAAGCAGAAGAGGAGATCAAACAAGCCAAGGAAGCCGCAGAACGAGCCAATCAGGCAAAGAGCGAGTTTTTGGCCAACATGTCTCATGAGATCCGTACACCCCTCAATGCTGTGATCGGTTTTTCCGACATCCTCTCCGACACAACACTGAATGAACTCCAATTAGACTACGTAGACACGGTCCGCGAAAGTGGAAAACTCTTACTGGCTCTGATCAACGACATCCTGGACTTCTCCAAAATAGAAGCCAGGCAGATCGAGCTTGAAGAAATCGATTTCAGCATGAAGAATCTTGTAGAAGATATCTTAAAGATAGCAAGACCCAAAGTCTCACACGCAAAAATCGAACTCTATCACCATTTTGATGAGGCGATGCCAGAAAACTTCAAGGGCGATCCCACACGAATAAGACAGATTCTCCTGAATCTTCTCAACAATGCCATTAAATTCACTGAGGAGGGTGAGATCGGTGTCTATGTATCCCCAGCACAGTCAGAACTTATCGGCTCGAAGGCAGGAAAGAGCATTTACCCGATTCAGATCTCTGTGAAAGATACCGGCGTAGGCATTCCCAAGGACAAACAAAAATTGATATTCGAAAAATTCACTCAGACAGATACATCCATAACACGAGAGTACGGCGGTACAGGATTGGGATTGGCCATCACCAGCGCACTCGTCGAAAAAATGGATGGGAAGATATGGGTGGAATCCGAAGAGGGAAAAGGCAGCGAGTTCTTTGTCATCCTCAGGCTCAGAGAATCAGACCTCTTGGAGCGAGGTGATATCATGCCACTGGAATCTGAGGAGCTCAAAGGGAAGGGAGTGGTTATCGTAGACGATAATGACAATGCCCGTCGCCTCATTAAATCCTATTGTCAGAATGCAGGGTTAATCGTCCGCACAGAATATATTTTGGCTGTAGATGCCTGGAAAGGGTTGGAGGCAGAGAAAGATCTTCCCGACATTATCATTTCAGACATCATGATGCCGAAGATGGACGGCTATCACTTTGCAAGAAAGATCAAAAGCGAGCCAAAGTTCGAGGGAATCAAACTTGTCGCCATCTCATCAGACGCCAGGCCGGGATCAGCAAGGCTTGCCAAAGAGAGTGGTTTTGATGCATTCATGACAAAGCCCGCAAGAGAGAGAGCTGTCATCAATGTGCTAAAAACCGTATTGGGAGACGCTCGCAAAGAAGGACAGATCGTCACCACACATATGGCCGAGGAGCTGTCTGAAAAAAAGATAAGAATCCTGGTGGCCGAGGATAATCCTGTCAACCAAAAACTCATCCGGATCCTGCTGCAAAAACTTGGCTGTGAGGAAGAGATTGCCCCCAACGGAAAAATCGCATTTGAAAAAGCCACCACAGAGGAGTATGCCCTATGCCTGATGGACCTCCAAATGCCTGTCATGGGTGGGATCGAAGCGACAAAGAACATCCGGAAATCGGGAAACACCAAACTCCCGATCATCGCCCTCACGGCTGTGGCTTTTAAAGAGGGCCGCGATGAATGTCTTGAAGCTGGGATGAATGATTTTCTGACAAGGCCTGTGGATCCCGACAAACTCAGAGCAAAAATCCTGGAGTGGACAGCACTTAAGGCTTAAAATCCTCGCCATAATAAATGTAGGAACCGTTTCCAAAACGGTCCGTTCGGGGAACGGACCCTACACAAAGAGAAACTGGCTCCATTTTTATATGCTCGATTTTAAAGCCGTAGTATAATAACATTTCGTGTATTAATTCTTATTAACAAAAATTGATACCTGAATTAAAATGACTGCACCCAAAGATAAGATCGTCCTGCGGGGTGTACATGTGCACAACCTCAAAGGTATCGACCTGGATATTCCCTTGAACAAACTCATCATCGTCACAGGTGTTTCCGGGTCGGGGAAATCCTCATTGGCTTTTGACACTCTTTATGCCGAAGGCCAGCGCAGGTACATCGAATCCCTCTCTGCCTACGCCCGCCAATTCCTGGAACGTATGGACAAACCGGACGCAGAAAGGATCGAAGGGATCACTCCTGCCATCGCCATCCAGCAGAAGGCGGTCACAAAGAATCCCCGTTCCACAGTTGCCACCGCCACTGAGATCTATGATTATCTGAGAGTGCTGTACGCCCGGATCGGCATCGTTCACTGCCAGAAATGCGGTGAAACTGTCCAGAGAGACACCATCGATTCCATGATCGAGACTTTGTACGCTTTGCCTTCTGAGACAAAAGTCTGGATCTCCTTCTCCTGGTCTCGGGAGGCAGGACTTGAGCAGCTCCGAAAGGATGGCTTTTCTAGACTCATCAAAAAAAACACAATCCTTGATCTTGATGAGGTGGATCTGGAGGGCTCAGAAAGTTTAGATGTACTCGTAGACCGGATGACCCTGGACAGAGACGAACGAGATAGACTAGCAGACTCCTTAGAGATCGCCATGGTCAAAGGAGGGGGGAAGGTTAAAGTCCTCACAGAGAAAGGGCGCGTTTTTCTTTTTTCCGACAAGCTGGAGTGTAAAAAATGCGACATCCTCTACGAAGCCCCTTACCCCAACCTCTTCTCCTTTAACAGTCCACAGGGTGCATGTCCCACATGCCATGGTTTCGGTGACCTTGCGATCTTTGATGAGGACAAGATCATCCCCGATAAAAAAAAATCCCTCGCAGAGGGGGCTGTAGAGCCGTGGACAAAGCCGGTGTCCCGAAGACGCATGCGGCGGCTTCTGGAGGAAGCACAACTCAGGGAAATCCCCGTGGATGTTCCCTATGAAAACCTGACGGATGAGTGGAAAAAGTTCGTCTTTGAGGGCGAGGGCAGGTACAAGGGTGTTTTGGGCTTCTTCGACAGGCTCCAGAGGAAAAAGTACAAGGTCCAGGTACGCGTTCTTCTGGCACGCTACAGAAAATATATCCCCTGCCCCGACTGCCATCAAATGCGCTTGAATCCCCAGGCTCTGAGCGTAAAAATCGGCGGCCGATCCATCGGAGAGGTCACGCGGAACACGGTCCAGCAGGCGCAGGATTTCTTTAGCTCTGTGGTTCTGACTCTTTTTCAGAAACAGGTGGCTGAAAAACTTCTCGCCGAGATCCAGGGGAGATTAAAATTTCTTCTGGAGGTGGGTTTGGACTACATTACCCTAGACCGCATGACGTTTACACTCAGCGGAGGGGAAGCCCAGAGGATCAACCTTGCAGCTGCTCTAAGCACGTCTCTTGTCGGCACGCTCTTTGTACTTGACGAGCCGAGTATCGGGCTCCACGCTCGAGACAACCATCGTCTGATCGAGATCCTCAAATCCCTCCAAGAGATGGGGAACACTGTGATGGTCGTGGAGCACGACCCAGAGATCATCAAATCCGCAGAATACATCATAGACCTCGGGCCTGGAGCCGGAGAGAACGGGGGGAAAGTGATATTTTCAGGCGCGATGTCTCGATTTCTCAGATTCCCCCAGTCCCGCACAGCCCGGTACATGAGACACGAAGAGCAGATCAAGATCCCCGAAGAGCGGCGAAAGGGACAGGGATTCATCACCATCACCGATGCCCATAAGCACAACCTCAAACATCTGGATGTAAAGATCCCGTTACGCGCTTTTTCCTGTGTGACCGGTGTTTCCGGCTCGGGAAAAAGCACACTGCTTCATGACGTCCTCTACAGAGGTTGGAGCGGGCAATCCACGGATGGCTTCAAAGACATCCAAGGGAAGGGGGCTGTGGACAAGGTCATCATGGTTGACCAATCTCCGCTGAGCACTTCGCCCCGGTCCATTCCCGCAACATACACCAAAGCTATGGACGAGATCCGGCAGCTGTTCTCTCAGACAAGAGAGGCAAAAACCATGCGATACAAGCCTGGTTTCTTCTCCTTCAACACCGATGGGGGCCGGTGTGATGAATGCAAAGGCGCGGGACATCAGGTCGTGGAAATGCAATTTCTCTCCGATATCGTCCTGACATGCGAGGCCTGTAAGGGCAAGCGCTTCAAGAGCGAGATCCTGGACGTGAAATACAGGGCGAAGAACATCGACGACATCCTCCAAATGAGCATATCCGAAGCGGCCTCATTTTTTTCGGATAACTCAAAAATCCGGAAAAAACTGCTGCCTCTCATAGAAGTGGGCTTAGGCTATCTAAGACTAGGCCAGCCTACAACTACGCTTTCCGGAGGTGAGCTCCAGAGGATCAAGCTGGCTTACAATCTTGTCCATCAGAAGAACAAGAATATCCTATACCTATTTGACGAACCGACGATAGGACTCCATCCCGATGACGTGGCTGTCCTCTTAAAAGCCTTTCAAAAGCTTGTCGAAGAGGGAAACACGGTGGTGGTTATCGAGCACAATCTCGACATGATCAAGTGCGCAGACCACATCATCGACCTTGGCCCTGAGGGTGGTGATCAAGGCGGGGAGATCGTTGTTCAAGGCCCTCCTGAAACCGCCATCCGCTCCCAAAAATCCCACACGGCGCGTTACCTCAAAGACTATCTTGCTGCCAAATAAGAACAATAAAAACTGGAAGCCTCATGGCTTTCTGTTCATGCCTTCCTAAAGGATCATCCCAAATATGGGACAGAACACATAGTGGCAGCCGGAAAATCTATGGGTCTATCCGAAACAGAGGTTTATCATTCTGGAGAAGGCAATCGATTGGCTCGAGCTTTCATAAAATCACTCGCCCACAATGACCAGTCGTAAATCCATGACATTCGTGAATGTTGGGCCTGTTTTGAGAAGGTCGCTCAGAGGGTTGAAGAAAGAATAGGAATCATTATTTCGGAGGTATTCTTGGGCATCCAATCCCTGATTCGCTGCTCTGCTGACCGTTCTGCCATCGGCAAGTGCGCCGGCCGCATCGGTGGGGCCATCGGTACCGTCTGTACCCCCGCTCAAAATGACCACATTCTCAAGGCCGTCGATGGCGACCGCTGCTGCGAGAACGAATTCTTGGTTGCGGCCCCCCTTGCCCTTCCCACGGATCGTGACCGTAGTCTCCCCGCCGGATATTACGCAGGCTGGTTTTGATACGGGCTCCCCCGTCTTCAGAATCTCTTTGGCGATTGCAGCATGAACAAGAGCGACATCCCTAGTCTCCCCCTCAATGTAAGAAGACAGGATCAGACTGTTGTACCCGAGTTCATCGGCCTTGCTCTCGGCGGCCTGAACGGCAAGTGAATTGCTGGCCACGATCACATTTTGTGTTTTTTCAAAGGCCGGATCACCCGCTTTTGGTGTTTCTTCGATGAGTCCCCGCGCCCCCTTCTCAAAGTGATCAAGGACAGCTTCAGGAATGTTGTCCCGCATAGAATACTTGTGCAAAATGCGCAGACAATCTGCATACGTGCTTCTATCTGGAACG
>CAZXJE010000051.1:0-2245 GCA_964640835.1 uncultured Eubacteriales bacterium | reverse complement strand
GGCTGTCCCGTGCTGGAGAGGACATCGCTCCACAACCTTCCCCGGGGATCGATCTGCTTTCGTTTTGATACCGCCAGCGGGATCGGCACGTGGGTGAACTGTTGGTTCCAGTGACCCACAATCATATTTGTCCGTCCCGTCATACCTGCATGGACAGCATCATGTCCCAGAACAAGACAGAATGCCGAATCACTCGGGTTGGCGGGCACGCTTCGGATGATGTAGCTCGGGTCGATGTATTTTAAATTGACCCCACCACCGATCTTTTCAAAATAGATTTTGATCTGGTCTTTGAGGAAAACACCGATATCTCCCAGTTGGATATTCCCTGATGCGTCCTTCTCCAGAGTTCTCTTCATCAGATCCTGTCCGGCCCCCTCCCCAACAACAATGACAGCATGCCCTCGGGCATCCAATCTTGTCTTTAATGCCCCAAGGAAAACCTCAAGGGAGAAAGGCACTTCGGGCACAAGACAGAAATTGACATCATTGTTCGCGAGAGATGCGTATGCGGCTATAAATCCAGAGTATCTGCCCATAAGCTTAACAAGGCCCACTCCGTTTCTCACTCCAAGGGCCTCTGTGTGAGCACCGTATATGGCTGTTCTCGATTCAGAAACAGCCGTCTCGAAGCCGAAGGATTTCCCCACATAAGAGATATCATTATCAATTGTTTTGGGAATCCCCACTACGCCGATATTCACCCTCCGCCGCTCGATCTCTTCAGCAATGGCCTGGGCTCCTTTCAGCGTGCCATCCCCTCCTATGGTGAATAAAAGCCCAACATTCATCCGTTCCAGGGTGTCGACCATTTCCGAGACATCTTGATGCCCCCGGGACGAACCGAGGATAGTCCCCCCCCACTTGTGGATATCATCGACCACATCAGGATCCAGTTCTAAGGGTGTGTGTCCATATTTGTAGCTAAGACCTTCAAACCCATAACAATAGCCAAAAACAGTTTTGACGCCATAGTGGTAGTGAAGGCTCATGACGAGTGCTCGTATGACATCATTCTGGCCCGGACAGAGGCCTCCACATGTCACGATGCCACATTTAAGCTTGGATGGATCGAAGAATATTTTTTCCCTAGGCCCAGCCATCTCGAAGTGTGGAGGTACTTTGTCGGCATCCAGATAAGGCTGAATGTCTCCGAAGTTCGAGTGATAAAGCACGTGATCTTTTTGACTCACAAAGGGAACCCCTGTCATGGGAGAGGGGATGCGGCATTCGCCCAAAGTCTCTATGGAAAAATCGAGGTCGTTCGAGGTCATTTTATCCTCCAAAATTTAGAGTTGGCCCAGCCCTCTCCATCGAAAAATTCCCTTCTTTAATCAAATCCGGTTTTGCCTTTCCGGTACTTACAATTATGCTTTTCTACTGCTGCGATTATGCTTTGCCGGCACTTCCCAGGACAGACTCATTTTTGGTTTTAATCATGGCGATCAAGGCGTCACGTGCAGGGCCGAGATACTTTCGTGGATCGAACACTTCCGGCTTTTCCGCAAACACTCTCCGGATAGTGGCCGTCATGGCTAATCTTCCGTCGCTGTCGATGTTGATCTTGCAGACAGCCGACTTGGCCGCCCTCCGTAGCTGTTCCTCTGGGATGCCCACAGCATTGTCGAGTTTGCCACCGAACATGTTGATCATCTCGACATACTCGGGAAGAACTGTGGATGCGCCATGGAGCACGATGGGAAAATTCGGCAGCCGCCTCTCGATCTCTTCCAGGATGTCAAACCGAAGAGGAGGGACTTCCTCTCCCGGTTTGACCTTGAATTTATACGCCCCGTGTGATGTGCCGATCGAAATGGCCAGGCTATCGACACCCGTCTGGCTCACAAAATCTTCCACCTCTTCGGGTTTTGTATAATGGGAGACCTCGGCAGAGACATCATCCTCGATCCCGGCAAGCACACCCAATTCCCCTTCCACGGTGACATCCTTTGTATGGGCGTAATCCACAACCCGCTTGGTGAGTTGAACATTTGCGTCATAGGGATGGTGGGACCCATCGATCATGACAGAAGAAAAGCCGGAATCGATGCAGGATTTTGCTACTTCAAAAGTTGCCCCGTGATCGAGGTGGAGAGCAACGGGGATGTCAGCGCCCATTTCTTTTATCATGGCAATCGTCCCGCAGGCCATGTGAGTTAGCATGGCAGGATGGATGTACTTGATCGCGCCCTCAGAACATTGAAGAATGACCGGCGACCGGGATTCCACACATCCGATTATAATG
>CAZXJE010000050.1:11958-15583 GCA_964640835.1 uncultured Eubacteriales bacterium | reverse complement strand
CCGGGCTACAACGAAGGCTTTGTAGTGAGATCAGCGGGTAGGTTGGGTCGGCGCCTGAAAGGTAAAAAATGTCGATTATAATATTGAGAGCTAAAAAAACGGCAATGTCAGAGTGTTCTGCTATATGAACAATATGAATTGTTGAAATTGCCTTGATTGTAATAAGTATCGACATTTTTTATGAATAATTCAGGTAAAACTAAAACTTCCCTAGAAGACTGGTTTATCCTATAATACTTCACTTATGAAAAGATAAGAGATGAGATTCAAAGCCATTTGTCTTGTTGCCGCACTCCTTTTTTGCTCCCAGTTCCTGTTTTCTCGGAGCGTTAATCCAGCCACACACAGACGCAGTGCTGATCCAGCTGCATACAGAGTTGTCGTCCCCTCCTTCGAAAATTCTCCTAAGATCGATGGCAAGCTGGATGATCTTTTCTGGGAAACAGGGGCTATCCTCGAGAACTTTACTCAATACGAACCGTTGGAGGGGAGCAAGCCCAGTGAAAAAACCGTAGCCTATATCGGATATGATAAGAACAACCTTTACATCGCTGTCCGCTGTTACGACTCAAACCCTAAGGCCGTCAGGGCCTGTCTCACACAGAGGGATCAAGTTACGGGTGACGATGAGATCACTGTCTATCTAGACACATTCAACGACAAAAAACGGGCATTCGCTTTTCTTGTCAACCCCTGTGGTGTGCAATCAGACGGTATATATGTCGAATCCGGCGGTGGGAGGAGAGGCCGAGGAGGTGGTGGTGGATTTGACCGTATCGATAAGAACTGGGACACCTACTTCTCTACCGATGCCATCATGGATGACGAGGGCTACACCGTCGAGATGGCGATCCCGTTTAAAAGTCTTCGATTCCCCCATTCCCAGCAGCAGCTTTGGGGAATTCAGATCAAGCGGAATATCCGGAGAAAGAACGAAGAGATCTACTGGTACCCCCGGTCCCGCGACATCAATGGGTTCCTGATCCAGGCCGGCACCATACAGATCGACGGCAGCTTGAATAAAGGCAAGAACTTCGAGGTCATGCCTGTCGTGACTGGATTGAAGGAAAGAGAATCAAAATTCGAACCCGAAGCGGGATTAAACTTGAAGTACGGCATCACGTCCGACCTGACCGCCGATGCCACTATAAACCCGGACTTCAGCCAGGTCGAATCGGATATGCCCCAGATAGCCGTCAACCAGCGTTATGCCCTCTACTATCCGGAGAAAAGGCCCTTCTTTCTCGAAGGAAAGGATTACTTCGACACCCCCATTGAATTGCTGTACACGCGGACCATCGTTAACCCCGCATGGGGATTCAAACTCACAGGAAAAATGGGCAAGACAACCCTGGGTTTTTTGAGCACATACGATCTGAACGCGACAGGCATCGATGATCCGGACGAAGAGGAGGAGGATGACGAAGAGGAGGAGGAAGATATCGTTCAAAAAGGATTCGTCAACGTTTTCCGCCTGAAACAAGATCTATTCACCGAGTCTTACATCGGTCTCATCTTTACGGACAAGGAACTCACAGAATTTGAGGGCAGTCCGGTCTCTGATTACAACCGGGTCGGGGGGGTGGACGGTCGTATCAAATTTTGGAACAATTACCAGATCTCCTTCCAGGTGGTGGGATCTCAGACTAAGTTAGGAGATTATAAATCCGGTCTTGTCCCGGCAGCCAAATTCAATTTTAACGCCAGAGGAAGACACCTGAGCTTCAGCGCCGACTATTCATACATTCCACCCGATTTTGAAGCGTCATCGGGTTTTTTCCGCCGCAAAGACATCAAGTCCTTCAACTCACGCCTCGGGTACGCCTTCTTGCCGATGAACGACTTGATCGTGGACATCCGGCCATCCCTTCAGTACAGAAGGATCTATGACTTCAACAACGTCCTGACAGATGAGGAGTATCAACTAAGCTTCTTCATGAGCGGCTGGAGGGGGACCTTTATCTCGGCAGGACTCTCACGGAACTTTGAAAGATATGAGGGGATTAATTTTTGGAGAAATAACTTTAGAACTTGGATCCGGTCAGAGCCACTGTCCTGGCTCACCGGAGGCGTGAATTTCTCCATGGGAGAAAGCATCTACTACGATGAGGATCCCTACCTGGGATTCAAATACTCCTACGGCTTCAATCTGACATTCAAGCCCATCACCAACCTCAGGCTATTATATGAATACAAGAATGATACATTCTATAAAACAAAAGGCGGAGAGCTGGAGTATAGGGTCAACGTATTGACTCAACGCATCGGCTACCAGATCACAAGGTACCTCTCTCTTCGTCTGATCACAGATTACAACGATTACGACAAACAGATCTACAACAGCATCCTTCTGAGCTACCAGTTAAATCCCGGCACTGTTTTTTACGTTGGCATAGACGACAACCAAGAGCAGGATGAACTGGGCATCTATCGTGTCGAGGGCCGCTACTTCTTTGTCAAGTTCTCCTACTGGTGGCGGATCTAAGCTCACCAACTTCTTGAACATCTTAAAGTTCTAATGTGACTCCCAACAGCGGCATGGTTTTTTTTGTCGCCAGATTTCTTACTTGATTAAACATTAAAATACGATAAAATATATAGAGACAATGAGAAATAAAACCCTGATCTTTTTATATGTGTGCTTATTGTTATTTTCCTCGATCCAAGCCGATCACAACAAGGAATTCTCCATCCAGGAACTTGTTGATATAGGCTTGGCAAACAGCCCTCAAGTCGCAGCCAAAGTACAGGAAGTCAACGCCAGGCATGCGGCATACAAAGCGGCCAAGCGCCTGACTAACCCTGAGCTCACATTTGCATGGGGGAAGGCGGAATCTTACGACGAACTGATGCAACGCAACACCTCGGAATTCGTCATCAGCCAACCTCTCGAGAATCCCTTCAAAAGACACTACCGCATCCAGGTGTTCGAGAGAGGCTGGGAGGCTGCTGAATACCTTCTCGAGGTCACAAAACTCGAGTTGATGTACGAGATCAAAAATCACTACTACCAGATCCTGCTCCAGAAGAAAAAATCGGAACTGGCCAAAAAGAACGCAGACTCCATTGCAGAGATCCACCGGCTCATCTTGAAGCGAGCACAGTTGGGGGAGGTCAAAGAGCTGGAAGCCATCAAGCTCCAGGTGGAATCACTCAGGGCACAGAATGCCCTGAACAAAATATGGACGAACCTCGAGCTCGCCAAAGAACGCTTGAATAAATTCTTGGGGAATACCCTGCCTCCAGATTTTAATGTCCAAGGGGAACTTGAATATGTTCCACTAAACGTGGATGAACAGGTTCTTTTGGCTGAAATCCTCCCCTCACACCCTCTCATCAAGGAAAAGGAAAAAAGGAACGAACAGGCTCAGGAGAACATCCGTTTTGTCAAATGGCAGCTCTTCCCGGATTTCAAATTGATCGGGTTTAGCAAAAAAGAACTGGATGGAAGGAACAAGGGCTTTGGGATCACTATCGACATCCCTCTCTGGAATTGGAGGACTAAAGAAGTCGCCGAGGCCGAGAGCCTGCTGCTCAAACAAAACCAAGAGCTGAGAGCCATCAAGATGGAGTTGACCACAGAAACGAAAACCAAGATCAATCAGCTCAGGCTTTCTGCCCGAGC
>CAZXJE010000050.1:0-11858 GCA_964640835.1 uncultured Eubacteriales bacterium | reverse complement strand
ATTTCTCCGGAAAGACAGAAAGAGTGGGGCATTATGACAGGATCTCCTGTCCTCCAAAATATTTCCTCGCGAATTACACTTCCGGGTAACCTTTCTCTTAACAGCAACAAAAGCGCGCACATCACATCCTTTGTTCATGGCCAGATCTCGGTCCTTTCTGCAGACCTGGGACAAAAAGTGAGTCAGAGACAAACACTCGTCACGATCAACTCGCCCGATTTTGGCAAAGCGCAAGCGGATTTCCTGCAAACACGTGCCGCTCTGAACCACAGCCAACAGGAATACGAGCGTGCAAAGATGCTCCGCGAAGAGAAAGCCATAGAGGAGAGAGAATACCTCAGAAGAAAGGCTGAGTACGAAAAACTCTCCACAGAATACGGGGCGTTGGGATCCGCTCTACACTCCTATGGAATTACCCACGAACAAATAGACGCTCTCATCGCCAAATGCGATTCCTTGGAGGACGAGGACTATAAATGTGAGATCGCCGACCCAAACCTTCCGATCCTTTCCCCGATCTCAGGAACAGTTATCTTCCGGGACGCGATCATAGGAGCACACATCGAACCAGAGAAGATTCTTTTTACGGTATCCGACTTAAGCACGCTCTGGGCAATCCTGGATGCCTATGAAAAAGACATCCCTTACATTTCAAAAGAAAGCAGTGTTTACATTCTATCCCCATTGTATCCTGAAAAAATATTTCCAGGAAAAATCACCTACATCAGTGAGACCATTGATGAAAAACTTCGCACTGTCAAGATCAGAGTGGAAGTTCCCAACAGCGAGGGTCTGCTCAAACCAAACATGTACATCCAGGGAGTCTTGGAGAACCAGGCTAAAGGCAAAGATATCCTGGCTGTCCCTGAGGAGGCCATCCAGAATATGGATGGAGAAAAGGTCGTATTTGTGATGGAGAGCAGGGGCGTTTTTGCAGCACGCCATGTTCAAATCGGGAATAAGATCGGCAACCGCAGGATCATCACAGCGGGACTGAAACCCGGAGATTATCTCGTCCTCAAAGGCGCATTCACTATCAAAACCGAATTGACCAAGGGAACATTCACCCATCAGCATGTTCACTGAATGAGCACTATGATACAAAAAATCATTAATTTTTCACTCAAACAGCGACTGTTTATCGTGATGGCTACAGTTATTGTGGCTCTCCTCGGTCTTTTGGCCTATCAAAACCTCGCCATCGATGTCTTCCCCGACCCCTCTCCTCCACTCGTTCAAATATACACCGAAGCCCACGGAATGGCACCCACGGAAGTGGAGAGGTTGGTCTCCTACCCGGGCGAGTCATCCATGTATGGGCTTCCGCAAGTAAAGAACATCCGTTCTGTCTCCACATATGCCCTTTCCCTCGTGAACATCTATTTCCAGGATAGAACCGATATTTACTGGGCCAGGCAGCTCGTTGCACAGAGGCTCTTGGAAGTCAAGGATTTGCTCCCGGATCAGGCCCACGAACCCGTGCTGGGACCCATTGCTACGGGACTTGGATTGGTATATCTCTACTATCTCGAAGGGGAGGGCTACTCCACTCTTGAACTCCGTACTATCCAGGATTGGCTCATAAAATACGAGCTCAAATCGGTTCCGGAAGTCTCTCAGGTATTAAGTATCGGCGGAGATGTCAAACAATTTCAGGTTCTGGTGAATCCCCAATCCTTGCTCAAATACAATCTGACTGTGTCGGAGATCGCGACAAAGGTCCGGCAGAACAACCAAAACATAGGGGCGAGTTTCATCACAAAGGGGAAAGAAGAGTATCTGATCCGGAGCGTCGGCCTTGCCCAAAATATCGCAGACCTCGAAAACATAGTTGTCGCTAACCATTTGGGCACTCCGGTCAAACTCAAAGATGTGTCCAGAGTTCAGATCCTTCCGGCCATACGGAGAGGGGCAGCGTTGGTCAATGGAGAGGGAGAAAAGGTCGTTGGCATGGTCCTCAAGCTTTTCGGTTCCAACACAGCAAGGGTTATCCAGGACACAGAAGAACGGATAAACGAAATCAACAAGGCTCTACCACAGGGCGTAAAAATCGTTCCGTTTTACAACCAGGCGTTGCTCGTCAAAAAGTGCTTTTCAACAGTATCCACTAACTTGATTCTGGGAATTGCTCTGATCATTATCGTGCTCTTCCTCTTCATGGGAGACTTCCCCTCAGCCATGATCGCGGTTTTCTCTCTGCCCTTCTCGATCCTTTTTGCGTTCATCCTGATGCAACGTGCAGACCTGGCTGCAGACTTGATATCCTTCGGCGGACTGGCCATTGCCATCGGATTGATCGCGGATGCAGCCATTATCATGGTCGAAAACATCCACCGCCACATCACCCGATCCCCTGAGGCAAAAATTCAGGCCATTATATCCGCCAGTACAGAAGTGGGACGGCCCCTCTTTTTCGCCATTATAATCATCATCCTGGTTTTTCTTCCCATCTTCACTCTATCCGGAGTGGAAGGCATCATGTTCCGGCCCATGGGATACACTATTTCCTTCGCACTGTTAGGCTCACTGATCTTTGCGATCGGGTCTGTACCTGCTCTCTCCTATTATTTTTTAAGGAGAAAAAAAGACAAAGTCCAAGAGCCCATCCTTATCCGCAACGTTAAGAAGATCTACCTTCCTTTTTTCGCACTCTGTCAGAAACATCGAAAAACTGTTTTTTTAGTGACCATCCTGGTATTCGCGATCGGCCTAGCCATTATGCCTTTCCTGGGCAGAGAATACATCCCTTACCTGGAAGAAGGGACGCTCCATCTCAGAGCGACATTCGACCCGAACATCAGCCTTGAGGAGACCATCACGCTGACGAACGGCATCGAAAAAACTCTCAGAGACATCCCGGAAGTCATTGGGGTTTTGAGCCGCATCGGAAGAGGAGAGGTGGGAAGCCACGCCCATTTTGTTAATGATGCCGAAATACTCATCAACATCAATCCCGTACAGCAATGGAAGTATTTCAAAAACAAAGATGAGCTCCTCCATGAGATCGAACATCGCTTAGAAGATTTCCCGGGATTGAACATCAACACCACACAACCCATTGCCCATAATTTGGATGAACTTCTAACGGGAGTGAAAGCTCAACTCGCCATAAAGCTTTATGGAGAAGATTTCGAAGTGCTTAAGGAAAAATCTACTCAAATAAAGGACGTGATCGAGACTATCGAAGGTGCAGCTAATGTCCAGGTGGAGCAGTTTTCTGGCCAGAACCACATCCAGATCATTCTTAATAGGGATAGGATTGCGCGCTACGGCATGAATATCCGGGATATCCAGGACACGATCGAGGCTACAGTAGGAGGGATCACGTTAGGGCAGATATACGAGGAACAGAAAAGGTTCGATATATTCCTCAGGTTCGAGCCAGAATACCGCAAGGATATCGAACAGATCAAAAGCCTGCTCATCCGGCTACCCGATGGAGGCCAAGTTCCTCTCACCCAGCTGGCGTCCATCGAAGAAGTTATAGGTCCGCGCGTAATCAACCGTGAAAGCAACAAACGGTTTATCACCATCCAGTGCAATATCCGGGGAAGGGATATCGGCCGGTTCGTGGACGAAGCCAAGAGTCGAATTAGCGGGAGTGTCCAGATTCCGCCAGAGTACTTGGTCAAATGGGGCGGGCAATTCGAGCTGCAGCAACAGGCCAATCAAAGGTTTCTGGTCATCACCCCCATCACACTGGCCCTGGTCGCTCTTCTGCTTTTCACTATCTTCTATTCCTTCCAGGAAGTGCTCATCATCCTCATCAACATCCCTCTTGCCCTGACAGGAGGGATCATCGCACTCAAAGCCTCTGGCCTCTATCTCAGCGTGCCTGCATCTATCGGGTTCATCGCTATTTTTGGGATCGCGCTGGAGGATGGCCTTGTTCTTATCTCTGCATTCCACAGTCAGCTCAAGAAGGGCACATCCATGGAAGAGGCCATCACCCAGGGTGTCGACATCAAACTCCGCCCTGTCTTGATGACAACCTTCACTACGATATTTGGTGTTTTGCCCCTTCTTCTCGCCAAGGGCCCTGGGGCAGAGATCTGGAGGCCGCTGGCAACAGTGGTTGTCGGCGGGCTGATCACGTCCACGCTTGTCACACTTATTGTGTTACCCTTGGTCTTTCAAACGCTAAAAAAAGATAAGATCCATTAGCACATGCGTACAATTATGCGGACATTCCTGCCAAGTAAAATATGGCTTTTAATATCCATGTTATTTTTCTCCTTTTGCTCCTCCACACCGCAAGGATTCATCATCCTCTGTGCGGGCGATAGCATAACGGCTGCTGATTATCCCCGATTTCTCCAGCGGCAATTCGACCAAGCCGGCATTCTGGCTAAAGTGCTCAACTACGGCCGCAGCGGCAACACATCGGGTGAATATCTGGCATTCCTGAAGAAAAACACAACGGTCCTCTCTGAAGAACGTCCCGATTTTATCCTCATCCAGTTGGGGACGAATGACCTCCGCGAGGACCACGACAACACATCAGCCACTCAGTTTTCAGAAAACATGAAGGATATCATCGACATATTCAGCGGATTCAGGACCCGTTCGGGAAAAACACCCCAATTCTTAATTGCTACGATCCCTCCTATACCTGAAAACAGCCTCTTTCCTTTCACAGAAAATTCACAACGGAGAGTCAGGGAGGAGATCAATCCGGTCATAAAACAGATTGCAGATGCCAAAGGGCTCGTCTTGGTGGATAACTATATGCTTCTCTTAGATCAGCCTCTCCTCCTCCCTGAAGTCCACCCCTCAAGGGAAGGCTATAGACAGATCGCCCAAAACTGGTACGATTCTCTCAAACCACTAATCAGGTGATCACACACGAAAAGTTGCAGTTTTTTGGGATTAGTGCTATAATTTTGACTAAGTAGAATCTCATTTCTCACACTTAGCAAAATTCTTGGAGAATTAACTATGAATAGGAAGCTTATTCGTCCCAATTTTTCCGATTATAAGGAGAAGATGAGTCGTGAGGCTTCGAAAAAGAAAGCCCATCCTGGTTATGATACTCATGCGGAGAATTACTATTATCTGAAGCAGATGAATAAAAAGACTCCCATGGCGGTGATCTTTGAGAATGGTGACAAAGTAGAAGGATATGTGGAGTGGTATGACAGGGATTGCATCAAGCTCAACAGAAACGATGCTCCCAACCTCCTGATCTATAAGAACGCCATTAAGTATCTTTTCAAGCTGGAAGAAAAGGAAGACGCCCCAAAAACGCCGCCAAAGAGAACACCCAGAAAAAGCACGACAAGAACACAAAAATGACCCTTCCCCGAATTGGGATAACGTTGGGGGATCCCGGCGGGATCGGACCGGAAGTCACATTAAGATCTCTATCCCAGAAAGATGTCTTTTCTTCCGCAAACCACATCCTGTTTGGTTCGAGATCTCTCATCCAGGAGACCCTCAAGTTCTCGGGTTTCTCGATGGATATCCCTACCATGTCCAGGATAGACAACACCGACCTTCCTTATGTATCTCTTTGGGAGATCGACACGCCTCTGAACGCAGGACAGAAGGGAGTCGTTTCCAAAGAAAACGGGGAGGCTTCATTTCAATTCTTCGAAGAGGCAGTAAAAAAAACGCAAGAAGGGATTCTCGATGCGGTCGTGACAGCTCCCATATCTAAACACTCCTGGTCACTGGCTGGCATACCATATCCCGGGCACACCGAATATCTCAGTCGATTTTACCCCCAGGCACTTATGGCTTTCTGGTCAGTGAAAATCAAAGTAGCCCTTTTCTCCCACCATGTCTCTCTCAAACAGGCTATTGAAAAGGTCAAAACAAAAGAACTTCTGGAGTTTTTTCTTTGCCTCCATAAATCCTTGATCCATGCGGGAAAGAACAATATGATTTTCCTTGTGAGCGGTCTAAATCCTCACGCAGGAGAAGAAGGATTGCTGGGGACGGAAGAAAAAGAAGAGATCTTTCCCGCTATCAAAAGCGCACAGGAGGAGGGCGTCCCCATCCAGGGGCCATATCCTCCTGATGTCGTCTTCCGTAAAGCGGTTGGCCTTCCTGATACCATGGTTATCGCGCTCTACCACGACCAAGGCCTTATCGCATTCAAGATGGCTGCGTTTGATGAGGGTGTTAACGTAACTCTCGGGCTTCCCTTTGTCCGCACTTCTCCAGACCACGGGACAGCTTTTGACATCGCAGGGAAGGGAAGAGCCAACCCTCAAAGCATGACTGAGGCCATAAAGCTCGCAGTCGATCTTTCTTCATTTCCCAAAAGAAAGACAGATGAGGAAAATGGAAAAGGAAGAGCGGTAGAGCAGAAAAACAAAGAGAAGAACCATTGAAAATTTGTACATTTAATGTCAATTCCATCAGAGTGAGAAAAGATCTCATTTTAGAGTGGCTCAAACACAGGAACGAAGATATCGACATTCTGTGTTTTCAAGAACTCAAGGCCATCGATTCACTGTTCCCATACGAAGATTTCGAAAATTTGGGATTTCAGTGTGAAGTTTCTGGCCAGAAGGCATACAATGGCGTGGCGATCTGCTCGAAACCTCCGCTTGAAGATGTCCAAAAAGGCCTTGGAGATGCGACCTGGGATGAGCAGAAGAGATTCATCGCAGCTACCATAAATGGGATTCATATCATAAATATCTATGCCCCCCGTGGAGATCTTCAGGGCAAAGAGAAATTCGACTACAAACAGGGCTGGTACAGGGGATTGATCTCAAATCTCGACAACAATTTTTCACCAAACGACCCCATATTTTTGGTCGGTGATTTCAACGTCGCACGAGAAGACCGGGATGTGTACGACGCTGAAGCCCAAGAGGGTGGAATAGGAACTCTGCCGGAAGAGAGGGAAACATTCGAGGAGCTGCTCAAATGGGGATTTATCGATGCGTTCAGGCACAAATACCCGGACAAAACACAATTCACATGGTGGGACTACATCGGAGGGGCGATCTGGAGAGACCAGGGGATGAGGATCGATTACATCCTCTGCACCGAATCTCTGATCCCAAGAGTCGACACCGTGGACGTCGATCTTTGGCCACGGAAACGACAGAAACCCAAACCTTCAGACCACGCGCCGCTGATCACCACCCTGACCTGAATAGTCCTGACTCGAACCATTCTTGCCTGGATTGTGCCGATCTGAACAGCGCTGACTTGTCCTGTACTGACACGTCAGGGGCACGCTCTGGGGAAAATCCCTCTTACCGCCATTTCTTGATCTCGGCCTGCATTTCCCTGTCTCTATCACGCTCCCGGATAGCTTCTCTTTTTTGATAGACCCGTTTCCCCTTGGCCAGGGCTATTTCCACTTTCACCTTTCCCTTATCATTGATCTGGACTTTAGTGGGCACCAGGGTCAACCCTCTCTCCTTAATCTTTCCCGTCAGGCGTTTGATTTCCCTCCGGTGGAGGAGGAGCTTCCTCTCTCTCAGAGGTTCATGGTTGAATCTGTTTGAAGCCTCATAAGGACTGACATGGCAGTTCACCAGAAAGATCTCTCCCTCCTTGATCTCCGCATAGCTTTCCTTGAGGCTGATCCGCCCCTCTCTGATAGATTTCACCTCGCTTCCGACAAGCGAAATTCCGGTCTCATAAGTTTCGAGGATCTCATAGTTGAAGAAGGCTTTTTTATTCTTTGCGATGAGTCTCACTGCCTGGCCCTCCATGGTCTGATGACAAATAGATCCTTATAGAATCAATGCGGCGTTTTTTCATCTTTGCGACGATAAATGTGTGTACCCCGTATTCCCGAACTCATCGACCAAAAAAATCATGGATGATTTTATTGGATTACGAGCTGCGTAGGTTTTCGGGGTGATCTCTGAAAAAATAAGGAGCAAAAAGAGAAAAAAAAGGACAAGGCAAGGAATGAGCATATTTGTCAATCAGGAATCGACTTGAGCACTGATATTTTCGAAACACAGAAACAAGGAATGCAATACTCTAGCTTCAATCTCTTCACTGGGCAAAGCAGAAACTTCTGAAATTTCTGACACGATCAAATCCTTAGCTTTTTCCATCATCTTTTTCTCGCGAAAAGAAAGCGGCTTGATCAGGTTGAGGTAGTACAAGCTTTTCAACACGAGCGCCATATCATAGATTTCTCCTGTTTTCATAAGGTTCACGTGCTCTTTGTATCTGCCTTTCCAATTCATCGTGACATCAACGATGCCATTTTGCATAAAACTGAATATCTTTTCGATCGATTTTTCTGAGGCAGGTTTTCGGATGCCGACCTCTGCGGCATTGCTGGAGGGGATAAGGACCAATGTGTTATTGGTCAGGATCCTCACGTGGTAGATGCGGAATTTTTGCCCGTAGTAAGCCTCTACCTGGATATCTTCTACGATGCCGAGGCCTTGGTTAGGATAGACAATCCTATCCCCAATCTTGTATCCATCCATTTGGTCTAGATATTATAACCAATCAAAAATAAAAAGGCAAATGTCTTTCTGAGACGCCTTGCTCAACAGGTTTACATGCCTGAAGGCAATGCCCTGCTATGTTGCTAATATTGTGGAGATTAAGTAATGGCATCGATAGTTTTTATGAATAATTCATGCGGAGGATGGATTATTCACGAGTAGAGGTTGCCGCAGATGTTATGAATAATTCATGCTTGACAGAGAAGGGGAGGTTTATTACCATATGGGACTCAATACACGCACAAAAAGAAGAGAACGATGAAACGAACATTCCAGCCCAACAAAAGAAAAAGAAAGAAAAACCATGGCTTTCTGGTTCGCATGAGAACAAAAGGCGGCCAGCGCATAATTAAGAGCAGAAGACAGAAAGGAAGAAAAAGACTTGCAGGTTGATGTCCGAAACTTTTACTCCTCAAGAGAGGATAACAAAAAAGAAAGATTTTTTATCTCTGTATAAAAAAGGCAATCGTTATAGAGGCAGATATTTCGACCTCATCTACCTCTCCAATGATTTGGACTTTTCCAGGATGGCTGTTGTTGTGAGCAAAAAAGTTGGAGGTGCTGTCGAGAGGAACACAATCAAACGCCGATTGAGGACGCTGTTTCGAAGAAATAAACACATCCTCCTCGATCCTCTTGACATCATTCTTTTTGTCAAGAGGGAGATTCAAGGCGCTTCTTGGCAATCTCTCAAAGAAGAATATCTCCGTTCTGTGACGTCGGTCGCTTCGAGTCATTTACCCTCATGAAACACATTGTGCTTTTTTTGATCCGCGGTTATAAAAAGATCCTTTCTCCTCTATTCGGCCAGCACTGCCGTTTTTTCCCTTCTTGTTCCGATTATGCGTACGAGGCCATCGATAAACACGGCCTATTCAAGGGCCTGTATTTGGGGACTAAAAGACTGCTCAAATGTCACCCTCTTCATCCTGGAGGAGTGGATCCTGTTCCCTGAAGGATATTTTAATGGAAAAAAGACTCTTACTCGCAATCGTCCTTTCATTCTTGGTGCTCTTCCTCTACCAAGCTTTGTTCGTCAAAAAACAACCACCCCCTGAGCCGAGCCCAGAAATGGTCACCGAGGTCAAAAAAAAACCAGCTTTGCCTCCTCCGATGGAAAAGGCGCCTCAAACCCCTCAGGAGCCTGCAGAAGCAGTGGAGTTCCAACCCGTCTCTGGCGAACACGAAGACCAAATTTTCGTCAACACATCCCTGTATCGTGGTGTTTGGAGCAATAAAGGAGGAGTGCTGAAAAGCTGGCGGTTGAAAGAATATAGGGACAGCGACGGCGAAGACCTGGAACTTGTTTCAGCCCGCTCTGAGGAAATCGAGATTTATCCCTTTTTTTTAAAGTCTGATGATCCTGGTTTTGACCGCATGATCAACAGCGCGCTTTACAATTCATCCTCCCGCACGCTGGAACTAACCAACGGACAATCGGGAATTCTGCGGTTTGAGTATGCCGATGATCAGGGCACCCGTGTCGAAAAGATCATGACCTTTCAAGATGGCCTATACGGGTTTGGTATTCAGATCAATGTCTGGAAGAACGGGCAGAAAATCGAGTCCGATGTGCTCTGGGGGCCAAGCCTGGGTAATCCTACCCTGGAGGAGCAAAAGAAACGCTTTGGAGGATCGAGCGGAATCGCCGTCCACTATGGGGAAAAGTTTGTTCATATCGATGAGAGGAAGTATAAACCGGAACAAAGTGTTTTCCCAAAAGAGTATTTTATCAAGTGGGCCGGGTACCAAGATCAATATTTTACAGCCCTTTATGTCACTTCTCCCCAAGAATCTCAAGTCATGTTTTTCAAAGAAGATATCGGGGAAAAATCCTATTTTTTTCTTTCTGCGAACTCAGTTCAAGAAGCTTACATCGGCCCGAAGAGACACGACGATCTGAAGAAATTCGGCCACAACTCGACAAAGATCATCAAATATGGATTCTTCGGGATGATCGCCGAAATTCTCTATCAAGCGATCAAGACCATTCACAACGCCGTGCCCAACTGGGGATTCAGCATCATTATTCTCACCATCATCATAAAGATCATATTTTTCCCGCTCACATACAGCAGCACAAAGTCTATGGCCAAGATGCAGGAGTTGCAGCCCAAAATCAAAGCCCTGAAAGCCAAGTACAAAAAAGCCAAACAGGATATCGGTCAGCGACGGAAGATGAACGAAGAAACCATGGCGCTGTACAAAGAACACGGAGTCAATCCTGCAGGGGGCTGCCTCCCCATGCTCATCCAGATGCCAATTTTCTGGGGATTTTTCCGATTGTTGGTGGTCTCCATCGAGTTCCGGCATAGCCCTTTTATGCTCTGGATCAACGACCTTTCCGTCAAAGATCCCTACTATGTAACGCCCATCTTGATGGGAATCACTCAATATATCAGCCAAAAGATGACACCGACATCCGCTGATCCAACGCAGCAGCGGATGATGCTTATCATGCCAGTCATCATGACCATATTTTTCATGAATTTCCAGAGCGGACTTGTGCTCTACTGGTTGACAAATAACATTCTCCAGATCGGCCAGCAGTACATAATGAACCGGATCATGAAGAAGAAAAAGAGAGACACCCATGGAAAAAAACGAAAAAAATAACAATCAAAACAATAGTAACCCTCAAGAACAAGAGTTCAAGGGCAGAAATCTCGAAGATGTCATCAGTCTCGCGGAACATGAAATGAAATTGACCCGAGATCAGATCACCTACGAGATCGTTGCCGAAAAGACGAAGCTCTTCGGGATCAAAAGCAAAGAGATCGTGATCCGTGCATGGCCGAAAAGGGCGCAGGGCGAGAATGCAGCGACCGAGTTTTTGGATCAGATTCTTGAGATGCTTCCTTTGAACCTCAACTTTCACACAAAGAAAAAAAGGGATATGCTCTACATCATCTTCGAAGGGCCAGACCGACATCTCCTCCTCCGCAAAGACGGTGCTCTTCTTCTCGCATTCCAACATCTCCTCAACAAAGTCTCTCCGAGGAAAGTACAGACAGACTGTGATTTTTTCCGCCAGAAAAAAGAGCAGGAACTGAAGGACCATGCACAACATGTTGCCCATAGGGTTCAGGAAACAGGAGAAAAGGAGATTCTGGACTTCATGAATCCCTATGAAAGACGCATCATTCATGTGGCCGTGAACCAGATCCAGGGGATCACAAGTGAAAGCATCGGGGATGGATTCTTAAAACGCATGAAAATCATCCCTGTCAATGACTGATCTCTGCTGATGACACGCATTAATCCGTTAGGACACTCCCTCCACGTCTAGCGCGTCATGTTATCGCTAGGGTAAGGATTTCTTCTATTAGAGTTTAGGACACTCCCATTTACAAAATGATGCTTTTCCAAATCCGTGATGTCATGAATACTCAATAGCGTTATTGAGTGATCAGATTG
>CAZXJE010000049.1:0-15854 GCA_964640835.1 uncultured Eubacteriales bacterium | reverse complement strand
TATTCTTTTACGGATTCTTTTTCTATCGGACGTGATGAGGACTGTGAGATCCAGGTCAAAGACTCCTCTGTCAGCCGGATACATGCCGAGGTCTATTTCAGTGAAGGCCATTGGTGGATTCGAGACCTCAACAGCGCCAATGGCATCCTTGTCGATGGCAAGAGGGTCGATCGTCTTCCCCTTTTAAGGCCTACACAAATTGAATTGGGCGCCGATGGCCCTGTGCTTTCTCTGGAATTGAAAGAAATCACCGGAAGCATCACCATTCCTGCGAAAAAAGATCCCTCCATCACACAATATGTGAAACAGTATTTCAGTGATTCAACCGGAAAAGATGCCGGCGAACACACCATGTATATCCGGAAAGCTTTCGAGCGTGTGCAAAAAAAGCAGAAGGGAAAGTACTTCATCATCATCGGAGCCGCAGCCGTTCTGCTTCTTATCGCAGGAACAGTCGTTGTTCTCCAGCACACAAAGCTCCAGAAACAAGAACAAATCGCCATCAACCTGTTTTATGATATGAAAAGTCTGGAGTTGGAAATCGCCAAGTTAAAAGAACGGGTGAACGTCGGAGAAAATGTGAGCAGACTCTCGAAAATGAGCGAAAATTATGGCCAGTTTATCGATAATCTCGGCGTTTATACCAAAAAAATGAGTCAGGAAGACAGGCTTATCTTGAAAATGGCGAGTATATTCGGAGAATGCGAAGTAAACATCCCTGATAAGCTTTTCGTTCAGGAAGTGAAAAAATATATCAAAAAGTGGCAGTCGACCAAAGATTTTCCGATAGGAATAAGGAAAGCCAGACAGAATAGCTATCAGGAGAGAATATATCGTGTCATGCGGAGCCACAATCTTCCGCCCCAATTTTTTTATCTGGCTCTTCAGGAGAGCGGTTTCAACACAGATGCCTGTGGCCCTCAAACACGATATGGATATGCCAAAGGCATGTGGCAGTTCATACCGGATACAGGCAAACAGTTTGGACTCCACATAGGCCCTCTTGCTAAATACAGAAGGCCCGATCCAGAGGATGATCGCCACGATTTCGAGAAATCGACCAGAGCCGCTGCAGCATATATCCAATCGATATACAATACGCGAGCTCAAGCTTCGGGACTTCTGGTGATGGCATCTTACAATTGGGGCGAGCGAAGGGTGATCAGACTTATCGACCAAATGCCCGATAATCCCCGTGAAAGAAATTTTTGGCGTCTGTTGGAGGACCATGTCGATCGCATACCGAAAGAAACGTATGACTATGTGTTCCGGATATTTGCTGCCGCTGTCATCGGAGAGAATCCGAGGTATTTTGGGTTTGAATTCGGCAATCCCCTGGAAGAAGTAAAAACGAGACCGTCTCAATGAAAAAATCACTCTTTCCATTTCTCATCAAGCAAAAAAACAAACCTTCTGTTGCCCCATCTGAAGGCGAAATATCCCCAGAAAAATCCGGCGATCATATAGAATACGCGAGTCTCTCGGACATAGGGCTCCGACGCTCGATGAACCAAGACAGTTTCGGAGTGTTCCCAGAGGACAGTCAGGCAGTTTTCAGTCCAAAAGGTCAACTTTTTGTTATTGCAGACGGCATAGGAGGCCATGTCGACGGCAACACAGCCAGTACAATGGCCGTCAATATTATTCAAGAGGAATATTTCAAAGATGATTCTGAGGATATATCGGACAGTTTGCTGAAGGCATTTCAAAAAGCCAATAAACTCATATGTAATGAGTTAAGCTGCTCCGATCCTTATCTAAAAATGGGAACGACATGTTCTGCACTGGTTCTAACTTCTCAGCACGGATGTATTGCACATGTCGGAGACAGTGAGATCTTCCAAATCGAGAATGAAAAGATCCTCCAGCTAACACAGGATCATACCATTATCGCTGAATTGATGCATCGTGGTGCCATCACCGAAGATGAAGCTAAAAAACATCCGGAAAAGCGGGTCCTGAGCCGTGCTCTGGGAATCGAGGCTGAAGTGGAGATCGACATTCTTGAAAACATTATCCTCCAAGGAAAGAAGAGTTTTGTCCTCTGCACGGATGGACTGGCAAAAGTCTCCCCTGAAGAGATCAAGAATGTCGTGCTAGACGAACCGCCGAAAGAGGCTTGCCGATTATTGGTTCAAATGGCCAACGACAGAGGCGGCGGCGACAATGTGACTGTTCAAGTAATAAAAATCCATTAAAATTGATAAAATTGTCATCTTTAATAAATATACCTGGATTATGCACGAGTTGAGATTGCTGCAAAGGCAAGGCAGTGGCCCACGAAGCTGTAGTGATCTACCGCAAGGGGGCTACAACGAAGGCTTTGTAGTGAGATCGGCTCGCCCGTAGGGTAAAAAATGTCGATTATGAATAGAAAAGACAATGCAAACGGAATTGTCAATTTAGTTTACTGGAAGAAAAGTATAAACATCTTTGTATTGCTTTTGTTGGGCAAAGTATCGACATTTTTTATGAATAATTCAGGTAAATTGAAGGTCTAAAGAAATGAAGTGTCCGAACTGTGGATCTGACGTCCTCACCGGAAGCCAGTTCTGCAACTCGTGCGGTCACAAAATGGGACTTGAGGTCGAGCAGCGCGAGACAACAAAAACTCTTTATCCAAGGGTGTCAGACTTGGAGGTTGGATCCACTTTTGCTGGAAGATACCGGATTATCAAAGAGCTGGGAAAAGGCGGAGTGGGAACTGTCTATGAAGTTCAGGACAACAATGTCAATGAAAAAATCGTCCTAAAAGTTCTCAAGCTCGATCTCTCCGCTGATGTCACAACATTGGACCGTTTTAGAAATGAAATAGTTATCGCCAGTAAAATATCCCATCCCAACGTCTGCCGCATGTATGATTTTAAGCAAGATGCCGGATTCAACTACATCACCATGGAATATATTTCCGGAGAAGACCTGAAGTCAATGGTCACCCAAGAAGGACAGCTCAGCGTCAAAAAAGCTCTCGACATCGCAGGACAAATCTGTGAAGGGCTCTCTGCGGCTCACCGGCTTGGCGTCGTACACAGGGATCTGAAACCTCAGAATATCATGATCGATAGACACGGCGAGGTCCGGATCATGGATTTCGGACTCGCACGATCTATCGAGGCAAAGGGGATTACAGATACGGGGATGTTGATCGGCACGCCGGAGTACATGTCTCCCGAACAGGCTATGGGTGGGGACGCAGACCAGCGTGCAGATGTTTATTCTCTGGGAGTTATTCTGTTTGAAATGCTGACGGGGACTCTACCCTTTGAGGGGGAAACAGCTGCCAGTTTGGTTGTGAAGCACAAAACAGAACCACCCCCAAATCCAAGAGTCATGAATAGAAATATACCCGAAGAGATGAATGCTCTGATACTCAAATGTTTGGAGAAAAGCAGGAAGGCACGATTTCAGGATGTGGATGAGATCCTCACTGAACTCAAGAAAATCGAGACACATCTCATGTCGCCCAAAAAAGCTCCTCTGGCCAGAAGAGCTGCAGCTAAGATCCCAGGAAGCGGGATGCCAAGCTATATGCTACCCATAGGAATTATACTGGGGATCATGATCCTCATCACGGGTTTTCTGCTCATCCGAAACCTGATCTCATCGAAAAATGAAAATAGCGTGCGATCGACTGTCCAAAATGGCACGCTGAAGATCTATTCAGCACCACGGGGCGCAGAGGTTTTTGTGAATGACGATGAAGTTCCGAGAGGATTGACTCCTTTTGAGATCGAATTGCCGGAGGGGAGTCACAAAATCCGATTGGAGCGTTTTGGTTACCAGGTGGAAGTGGAGAGTGTAGAAATCAGAGTTAACCAGCCCGTGCGGAGAGAATTCACTCTGAGACCCATTTATGAACTCAATATTACATCAAATCCTTCAGAAGCCAAGGTCTGGATCGACGGGAAATATAAAGGGCAGACTCCTATCCCCTCTTTGATCTGGCCAAGGGATTCGTGCCGTTTGAAAATCGAAAAGGAAGGATGGCGTGCGAAGGAAGATCTACAAAATCTCTCCCCTGGTGAAAATGTGATCCATGCGGATTTGACGATGGCAGAATTTTCTCTCTCGATAATCACCGATCCGCCGGGCGCTTCTGTCACAATCGATGATAAACAGTCAGAGAAAACCCCCGTGGTTTTACCAGTCCTTCCGGGCTCGCACACGATCAGAATAGAAAAAGAAGGGTACCAAACCGTCGTGAAACAAATAACGCTGAATAAAGACGAAGAAGTGAGAGAGGTGCTTGTTGAGGCGGCACCCATTAATATCAGATTGAGTGCCTTTCCGGGCGCCGAGGTTATCATCGACGGGAACCTGATCGGCCGGGTCCCGCCGATCCTGAACCATGAGATCGCAGCCGGCCTCCACACTATCGTCTTCATCAATACAGACCTCGACAAGAGGCATGAAGAAAAGGTTGTGCTCAAATCGGGAACAAATATCAAACTGCATATGAAGATGGAGACGGGGGAACTGCTGGTCAGCAAGTTTGATTGAGTCGATCCTTCCCAGGCAAAGCAAGATTAATTTCCCGGGAATTTATCAAGAATAAACCATAATTATCCTAAGGAGTGCAAAATGATCATTAAATCTAGCCGCTCCCGCTTTGTATCCGTTCTCTCCATTATTCTTTTTCTTGTTTTTACGGTGAGCACCAGTTATCCAGGCAGTGCGTCTTCGCAGGAAAGCGATGCTAAAAGGTTTTACAACGAAGGTATCCGGTCATTCGAAAACGGAGAATACAACAAAGCCATCGACTGGTTTATGAAAGCTTTGGAACTGACTCAGGACAAACAACTGCAAACAGACACGTATGTTTATCTCTCCTTGGTCAATTTCTATTTGGGAGATTCATATAACGCCCAAAATTGGATAAAGAAAGCTCTCGATAATGATCCCCGAAAAGAAGTTCCGTCAGGATTCCCATCGGATTATATTGACCTTTTCAGCAAGACGAAAAGCACATATGCCCAGGAAGTTGCGGGGAAGCAGAAAGAGACCGAGGAGGCCAGAGTCGAAGAAGCCGACAAACCTGAACCTCGTACAGTCGCCGTAAAAACCGGGAAAAAGGATGGATCGAAAAAAAAGCTTCTTTTTCTTATTGGAGGAGCACTCATTGCAGGTGCGGTTGTGTTACTCCTTTTAAAGCCATGGAGTGAAGACACTGGCAGTATCCAGGTCAGCTCAACACCGCAGGGAGCGAAAATTTATCTCGATGGAACTGACACGATGAAAGTCACCAACAGCACACTGGACAGTGTGGAGGCCGGCAGCCACATCGTCCGAATTTCGCTCGACGACTATGCATTCTATGAAGAAACTGTGACCGTGACAGCGGGAGAAACCGCTATCGTGAATGCACAGCTCATAAAAGATACGATCGAAGTCACAGCCCCCACAGCAAACGACACGTGGCAATTAGGTGGCGATGTGACGATCACCTGGACCACAAGCGGAAGTTCAGGTGTGAACATTGTATCCCGATTGAACCGTGGAATTAATAATGTCCGTCAAGTCGTTCGCCTGAGCCGTATAAGGAATATTCGGTCGCGCCCTGGTGCACGGGAAATCCACGGCCAAAATAGAGAAATAAGGAATGGCATTTTGAGCAGAGACAGCCAAAGGAGAGCGGTGAGCCCATCCCTCTCGAGTGGCACAGCAAATGAAAGAAGTTCTCAAAACACCTTGAGTACTCTAAAAAATCCTAGAAATGAAAGTACCGACAAACTGAATGTATCGACATTCCATCAAAAATATCGATCCCTGGATGAAAATCAACTTTTGACAGTAAGAAACGTAAAGATTGAGCTCCACCAAACCGGGTTTGGATGGAGGTATACCATTGCAGACAATACGAGCAATACAGGTTCTTTCAGTTGGAGCGTCCCCACCTCTTTAGAGGCCGGATCGGGTTATTTTGTCAGGATATCCAGCGTTTCGAATCCCAGTGTCACTGGCGACAGCGAGCAGTTTTCTATCGTCTCTAATACAACAACAAATAATGAATAATTTAGTCTTCCTCAACAAAATCCCTCCCTAAATCCCCTCAAATTATCCTTTTCTAAACTACCCTCTCCAACATCTTTACCCTCATTTAGCATTTTTTCCCATATCGAGAAGTCTGTTCCCCAAAGCAAACTCCAGTAGGAATCTCTTCATTTTAGATGTAGGGACCGTTTCCCAAACTTCATTTTAGATGTAGGGACCGTTTCCCAAACGGTCCGTACCATCGGTCCATTCGGGGAATGGACCCTACATCGGTCAGCTCGGGGAGCTGACCCTACATTAGAAAGTCCCATGCTAGCCTAGAGCCTGAATCCGAGCGAAGTTTCCTCGCTGGGGAAACTGAGCGTGTTTTCGAAATCACCAATTGGGACACTAGGATATTATTCATTACGGATTTGGAAATGTTTCCAGTTTCCCCCTCAAATATTGACAATTTGGATAATCCAGATTATGTTAGAACCATAAAAAATAAGAGTTAGTTTGTAACACGGATTGTAACGATTATCTTTCGAATGATTTATTCCATCGTGGATTCTAAGAGTATTTCGCTCACGATAGCGATTTTGAATTTCCCAATTATCTCAAAGGAGGCAGGAATATGAGTATTCAACGCATTTCCCAGAAAAAAGGATGGGTGTATTTTCTCGTTCTGGCCTTTATCATTTTGATCAATGCTGAATTCGTAACGGGAAGAGTCAGCTATGACACGGAGATTCCAGGAGAGTCTGTCGTCCACACAGCGAGAATCGGGGTACTGGCTTCATCAACTCAGCAAAATCGGTTCGAGACCGTTCTGAATGAGGGGAAGCGTCTGATGCAGGTGGAATTCGATTATGAAGGAGCTATCCAGAAATTCAACGAGGCTTTAACATATGCGGTTACAGCACAGCAAAAATCCGATGTGTACTTCTTTCTGTCTCTTGCGTACTACGCGACACTCGATGCGAGAGGACGGCAACCATTTGAAAACTCGATTCAGAAGCTGATCGAGGTGGATTACCACAGGGCTTTGGATAGGGAGATATGTCCGCCCAGGTATATTGAATGGTTCCAGGAGATAAAAAAAGAGTATGGTGCGGTACAAATTCTCTCGAATCCTGCGGGAGCCGATGTATATCTGAGCGATAGAACGGAACCGGTGGGCAAAACTCCACTGATCGTTGGTGTTAGAGCCGGAGATACAAAAATCACACTCCAGATGGGCGACAACAAAAAAGAGGATACCATCGCTGTTGTTGCTGGAGCGGAAACACTGTCGCCCGTATATGGATTCGAGATTTTTGTAGTTCCGGAGGAAAAACCGATGGAAGAGTCTCCGGAAGTTGCCGTACAAGAAGGAGTGAAGAAGAAGGGCGGCAGCAAATCGATGCTCTATATTCTGGGTGGAATTGTGGTTGCAGGTGGGGTTGCAGCCGCACTTGTTCTGGGTGGAGGAGGCAGCGAGGAAGAATCCGCATCAACAGGCAGCATCCAGGTCAATTCCAATCCGACCGGAGCAAACGTTTACCTCGATGGCCAAAACACCGGGCGGACGACGAACACTACCCTCACTGGAGTATCCCCCGGCTCACACAGTGTCGAAGTTCTCAAAGATGGCTACGGAGACTATGAAACGAGCGTTTCTGTGACAACGGGACAGACGGCTATGGTGAATGCGACACTTTCGGCCCACACGATCGAAGTGACTCAGCCCACAGGATCGACAAGCTGGACTCAGGGTGAGGATGTGACAATCCGCTGGACAACCGGAGGAGGATCGAGCCAGATGGGATTTATGAGTTCTCCCGGGGGGGTCGGTTCTTCGGCACATTTTATTCGGATGAGCCGCATGAGAGCTGCACGTATGAATCCCACCGAAAGGAGCTTGAAAGAGCGAACCACAAGAAGTGGAGACCGCACTTCTGCCGGAGAAAACAATTCCGGGACCGGAGCCCTTTCTTCAAACAACGGAACAACAACGGGTGTGGAAGGAGAGAGCGGTCAAGGCACCCTGAATACTCCTCGAAACACAAGTTTGAGCAGGATAAACCTTCTTGGATCATCCCAGAGCGTCTCTCCAAACAATACGGTCAAGCCTCAAACTCTTAACCATGTGAAGATCGAACTCTACAGAGGGGGAAGCCTTGAAGAGACGATCGCCTCCGATACCGAAAACACTGGCAGATATGACTGGAGAGTTTCATCATCAATTTCCGATGCATCGAATTACAAGATCAGAGTATCTGCTGCGGGTGATTCAAGCGTAAGAGGGGAAAGTTCCAATTTCACCATAGCCAAACTCGGTGAGCTCCGGGTAACTTCACAACCCACAGGCGCAACGATCTGGGTGGATGGAGTGTCAAAAGGGAAAACCAACAAGACGATCGAAATCCCGGCAGGTGAGCATGAGGTAAAATTGACTCTGGACAGATACCAGGATTGGGAGGAGGATGTTACCGTAACCGCCAACAAAAGAACGACCGTCGATGCCACTCTCGAGCTAGGCAGCTTCAACGAAAATTTTAACGATGGGAAAGCCGATTATTACAAAAATTATTCGGACTATGCAACCTGGGCCGTAAATAACAACGAATACAGGTGCAATGGGCCCCACAGAGAGTGGGCAAGGACGGTATACGATCTTGGAAAATTCGAGAACAACTGGACATTTGAAGCAAAGGCCCAAAGGATTGCAGGAAGAGCATACAACGTCGTTTGCCTTGTATTCGGTGCGGATGATAAATGTAATATCTATTATGTCCTTGATGTGAGTCCAGGAAATCAGATGTGGTCTGTGTGGAGAATGGACGACACGGGGAATCATAAAGAATCGAATGTCGTTCGCTGGACAGGCTCTCGCATCATAAAAAAAGAAGGTTGGAACGATCTGAAGATTGTCGCGAATGGAAAAAACTTTAAATTTTACATCAACGGTAATCTGGTGGGGTCCAAAAACATCAATGGAATTCCATCCTCTGGCAAAATTGGCTTCGCTACATATGTCTATTCTGCTGTCGGCATTGCCGCTTTCGATGATGTCAAAGTATCTGTCGGGGACACGACGAGTTCGATTGCTGGAGAAGTAGCTGTTCCTCAGGAGCAAAAGCCCGGTGAAGGTTCTATGCCAGCCCATATAAAATAAAACTGATACGGCAAGAATCAACTCCAGACAATCGGATTTAGAAAGAGTTGGGGATAGGCTCATGAGACAGAACATTCACAGATCAAAGGGGTTAGCCTGTGCGATTATACTGCTGTTCATTTTTTCTGTGACAGTCGAAGCTTGGACTGTCTACAGTCCTCACGACGCAAAGAGCGACGGAAAGCCTGTGGTTAGGGTTAAGAGGGCGGGCGGCAGAATTCCAGGCCATCAGGTTAAACGTTTCGAAGAACTATTCACAGAAGGCAGGCGCCTGTTGCAGGAGGAATTTGATTATGAGGGTGCGATCGGGAAGTTCACGGAAGCGCTGCGATATGCAGCACTGAAGGAGCAGAAATCGGACGTTTATTTTTACCTGTCCCTGGCCTACTATGCCACACCAGACGTCGAGCGACAGGAAGACTTTGTGGATGTGCTCAAGAAACTCATAGAATTGGATTACAATCGGGAACTCGATGAGACCATTTGCCCCCGCAGATATATCGAAAGATACCAGGAAATCAAGAGAGAATACGGAGCATTGAGGATCTTGTCTACGCCTTCTGGGGCTGATGTCTACTTGGGCGGCAGCAGAACATCTGCGGGGAAGACACCATTAACCCTCGGTCACAGGGAAGGAGAAGTCAAGATCGAGGTTAAAAAGGGAAATAAGACAAAAGAAGACACGCTCAGTGTCGCAGCAGGAAAAGAGACCACCTCGCCGGAATACATATTGAAAGGAAAATCCTCGATGCTCTATATCGTGGGTGGAATCGCAATCGCCAGCGGCTTGGGGGCGGCTTTATTGTTAGGGGGTGGAAATGAAGACCCTGGTCCATCCCCCACTCCTACTCCCACTCCTACTCCCACTACAGGCAGCTTTCAGATCAACTCTAACCCCGATGGAGCAACCATCCTGTTAAACGGGAACGATACCGGGAGAACGACCAATGCCACTCTGACAGATCTGTCTCCTGGATCGTATTTGATCGGACTTATCAAAGAGGGCTATGAGGATTATGAGGAGACAGCCAGTATAGTGGCCGGCCAAATAGAAACAGTGAGTGCCACTCTTCAGCAACATGAAATAACTGTCACAAGCCCCACAAGCAGCGATTATTTGACAAAAGGGAGAGACGTTGAAATCACATGGGATGTGAGCGGAATAACTGCAACCAGTAAAAAAACAGGATCTCACGTGGGGACCAATGGGAGTACAAAATCGCTCAAGCAATCTGTTTTGATGGTACAGAGAAGAGCCCTGAGATCTCGTTACATTCAAGGATTGAGCCAGAACAACTCCAGGAGGAATGGGACGATCCGTTCCTCAAGAAATAGCCTCACGCGCGCAGTTGAATTCTCCTCGTCGGCTAGAGAACACACTGGGATCGAGGTGGGAGTCCATACTAATCATCCTAGTTCTATGGGTCAGGGGTCGAAGGATAGCCGCCTAGCTCGCATAGATCTTTCAGATCCCGCTCGTTTGAATGCGAACTCACGGCTCAATACAAATGCCACTCCCCCGAACAAGGTCCAACCGGCAACACTGACAAATGTCCGGATCGAGCTCTATCGATCAGGAGATCTCGCAAAGACAATCGCGAACAAAACTGAAAACGACGGTATTCATGTCTGGACAGTCAATTCCAATCTTCAAGATAGCTCGGATTACATCATCAGAGTGTCCAGTAATCCAGAATCGGATGTGTATGGAGAAAGTGAAGATTTCTCCATACTAAATGCTGGCAATTTCGACGAACATTTTGATGATGACACGATCGTTACGAATTCTTTCACTGAAAGTCACCCTAATTCCTGGAATGTGGAAGGGGGGGTTTATAAAATCACCTGGATAGCAGGCCTCAATGAGAGAACGTGGAGTTATTTCAATCCCGGAGACTATTCGGATTTTACGTGTGAAGTCAAATGCGGCAATGAAGAGTCCGATGTATGGTATGGAATCGCCTTTAGGGGCACTGATAATTTCAGCAATTTTCATTTCTTCTATGTGAGTACATTAGGGACATGGCAGCTAAAAGAACGTATCGACGGCTCCCATGAAGAGACCATTGAAGAAAAGACGAGTAGCGCCATTAAAAAGGGATTCAACAAGTGGAACACATTAAAGGTTGAGGCTATTGGCCATAATTTCAGACTTTATATAAACGGCGTCTTAGTCCACAGTGCAGTTCTCAGCAACCTTGCGCTGGATGGGAAAATCGGTTTAGTCACCCGGAAGAATTATTCCGATGCGAAGTTCGACGATCTTTCTGTGCGGATAATCGATTAAATTTTGCGCACTTTTTTCACTTAATTATTTACATTTCGCAGGTTGTTCTTACACATCGGAGATCGGAGGAATGAATGTTAGAATATAAAAAGCGCGACCCGTTGACATTGTATTTTTGCTATAATAGAATGATCTCATGTTCCAACTAGGGGGAAAAATGAGAAAGTCATTCATTTTTTCTTGCATTTTTGTTTGTCTTATGTGGATGTTTTTGGGCGGTTTGGGATTTCTGGGCACATCTGATGCAAAGGAATCCAGCACGGATTCAGCTCAAATTGAGGGTTGGTCTAATCCCGTAAATATATCCGACACAAAAAAACAGTATTACTGCCGAGACCCGAAGGTAGCGGTTGATGAATTGAAAAATGTCCACGCCATCTGGGTCCAGAAGACCGGAGGAAATACAGAGGAAATCTATTACAACTGGACAGACAAAGAAGAGTGGCAAGATCCGCAAAGGTCAATCATGAATAGAGTTCAGAGTTGGAGCGGGCCGTGGGCGGATATCAAAGTGGATAGATACAGAAATACGAATGTCGTTTACATATCAAAAGGGTCGGAGGGCTACGAGGTTTTTTTTAGGAAAAGAAGATTTCCAGACTATAACTGGGAAAATGTGCTGAATATCTCAAACACAGGAGGTGGTGCTGCCCACCCGAATCTAGTGATCGATCCGATCACAAATGATTACTATGTCTTCTTCATGAACCCAGCGGGAGGCGGGTATAGAATCGTAACAAGTTATTTGATCGAGGGTGAAGGAGATTGGGCTGATGGAGGTATGTTGCCACATTCTAACAATAAAGCCTATGTCCCTCAGGCAGATATCGATTACGAGGGAAAGATCTACCTTGTTTATATAAATCGCCATCTCAATAAGAACGTTTACTTCACATGGACTGATGAAGCCACAAACGAGTTTTCCTGGACTCAACCAGAACTCATATCTCACAATCACACAGAAGTGGATTTTCCACATCCAGAAATCTCTGTCGATAAGAGTGGCAATGCTTATGTGGTTTGGATGGACGCCAGGCGCGGGAATATAGAGGTCTATTTCAGGAAAAGAATCAATGGAGACTGGCAGGATCCAAAAAATCTCTCTCAGTCATCTCAAGATTCCAAATATCCCGTTATAGCTGTAGATAAGGCTACGGGTGATGCCCATGTGGCCTGGGAAGAGGGCAATAAGATTTTGCTCCGTGAGTATAAACAATCAGAAGATAAATGGGGATCCATAGAGATTGCGACCGAGAATCATCCTGAAGAAGCGGGAGGGGATGTGGGATTGTGTGCATCTGTCTATGGGGATGTCCACTTGGTATACACCGAGGATCGTTCAGGAAAAAGAGACATTTACCATCGCTTTAAACAAGGCAGAGAACCGGATAAACCCGAGGCTCCTCTCGGAAATACCAATCTCCAGACCCGCCTTGAAGTAAACAACACAAAGACAAACATTTTTGGCTGGGCGAGAAATCCTGAGAATGCGTCCTTTCATCTAACAAAGTATATTGTCTATCGAAAAAGGCAGGGACAAGGAGATAATCGGTATGAGAAACAGGCCGAACTCTCCCTAAGTCAAACCCTCTATAAAGATACTGGCTTATCCACAGGAGTGAAGTATGTTTACGCAATATCTGTAAGAGATAAATTCAACAACGAAAGCAATCGATCAGAACCCGCCATGGAGGATCCTGTGTTTATTCCCCAGGATTTGGATATTGAAACAAAGCTGAACAGGGCCCTCTTTAGTGCAGAAAAAATCAATACTTTGACATGGACAGATAACCGGCTGAATGATCCTGTTCAAAACCGCCAATACAAAATTTATCGGAAAAGATCCACGGAGGAGGATTCGGCATTCACGCTCATTTTTACCGCAGATAGCAACGCCACCTCTTATACAGAACGGATGCTTCCGGTGACAGAAAAATATGTTTACAGATTGACTGTCATCAATAATAGTGGAAATGAATCACCCTGGCTCGAGGTTGATGAAGATTAGAGAAAAGCATCTGAGGGATTCTGGAAAAGGACGGATTTTAGAGGAGTGGATGGGATGAATCAGCAGGGGATGCGGCTAAAATTAGAGTGCTGGACTTAGAACAAATTAAACCCTAAGGAGAGGCCTAATCCTGCTTCGATGCCTCCAAGAGAGATCTCAATATCATTTTCTGTCGCTGTGGCACTCGTATATTTTGCGTAGGCCATGATGTGCAGGGCGTTGAGACCAGGAAACTTGAAGAAAAACCCACCCATTGCGTGAAAACCGGTCGTGGAGCCGGAAACGTCTTCTATGACGTTTTCTTCCTTATAGCTCAAGAAATCGACACCACCTCCAATAAAGAGCGCGATCTGTTTTAAATTATAAAGATACCTCACACCGAGTGAAAAAGGAGTGAGAGAAAACTTCGTCTCTTCTTGAGTTTCTGTCAAAGCGCCCGTTTTTGAAAAGCTTCTAAAGCCTAGCATCAGAGCAAAATTGTGATTGTCATTGGACAGGACGACTTGGTTCAGTTCTGCTCCGTAGATAAGAGCTGAGCCTCCATAGATCTCCTTGAATAGCTCATCAGAGATAGAATACATGCCGCCTGTGAAGCTCAAGATCGTGGTTTTGAGGGGTGGATAGGGTTCCCATCGTTTCCGCCGCGGTTCTTCTCTAGCTGTTTCCGTTTCCGCCGGTTCCGGAGTCGAGAGAAGGATTTTGACTCCCGATTCGATCCTTGTGATCGCAAATGCAGGGAGTGAATCCGCATAGTCAAGGGCGATCCGGACTGTCTCTGCCTCAGTTTGACTCACTTCGATTCTCTTCAGACCAAAAATATCGATATCCGATAAGGACCTGGCAGATAGTTTCTGAATGGGGAAAAAATCGATGGCTAATCGGCGATTATTGTTGATGACCTGGGAATTATAGCTGAAGGTCCCGGTTGCATCGATCAAAACCTGAAGTTGTTGACCGATCCTCTCATATCTAACTGACCTTAAGTGGGCCTCCTCTGAGACTGGTCTAGGCTCTTCTGTTCTGGGCTCTTCTTTTTTCTTTACAACCGGGGGCGGTGGTGGTTTGGCGGCTCGATCGGCGAGAAAAACTATGCGAACGCCTGTCGCCACTCTGGATATTTCATATATGGGCATCTTATCGGCAAGATCGAAGGAGACGCGCGCTGCAGTTTGTGTGTAGCGTCTGACGCGGATATTTTTCACGCCCAAAACATCAACGGTATAGTCGGATTCTGTTTTGATATTTCCGATGGGGGAAAACTAGAGGATGAGCCTGGAGGGATCTTCCAGTTCGAAATGCATGTAATTAAATTCTCCGACAAGTTCTATCACAACTTCTAAAGACCTGCCGGTTTTATGGAGGGTGAGAGTTTTTAGCTCGGATAAATTTGCTTGGCCACCATACAATCCGGCCAGGTTCATGAAAACCAACACAGATGCGACCAGCAAAATTGTTTTGGTTGTTTTCATCAATGTCCTGTCCCTCCTTCTATTCCCTCTTTAAGAATCATCGAGTGAGGTCTAAGAATGCGGTCCTTTCGCCTTAATAGTATATTTATTATTCTTTGAGTGTTCAACAGTAAAATTAAAGTTAAAACAAAAAAGTGCAAACTTGTTTTGTGATGGATGATTTCCTGAGATTGTCTAAGAGGCTGTGTTTGTCGGTGAAACTGCACTCTTGTGATAATGTGACACTCCCCTCTTTTATAGGGACCGTTCCCTACAAAAATGGGGACTGGCTCCAATTATCTGTGAGGAAAGAGGTGCCTGTACCCATTTTTTTCTAATAGATCAGCTCGGGGAGCTGATCCTACATTGCGGCGGGAAAGATGACAAGGATCAGAGGTAATTGAGGTATTTTGCCCTAAAATTCTTCTTCGTACTTGTACATGTGATCGACAAGAGCTTTCATATGTTTGGGAGAGGCATCGATAAATTCGATTCCGATCTCATAGAGGTCCTCTTCGTGGGATCTGATCCATTTGACTTTGCCTTGTATGTCGAGGGATTCATGGAACTCCGCCAGGGAGAGCTCGATCTTTAATAAGGTGTCGATGGGAAAAAATGCATCGGATATCACCTTTATTCCTTTGAGCGATATATCCTCTGTGAGTGAAAAGCTGATTCTTGTTATGGTAGTTTTTTCGGTATCCGCTTGATCTTGGGGAACAGTCTCGATGGTGACCCGATTCCCTTCTTTTTTACGTGTCTCTCTTCTCCGTTCTTCAGTCATTTTTGGCGTCTCTCTATAGTGTCGTAATGAATGTACTTTAGTCATAGTTATTTTACCATATTGACGGCTTTTCGAGATAGTAGTTTGAGTTCCCAACGGAAGCATCCCCAAAACCGATATGGCATGAAATTATATTGCGTTGTTGAGTGTCCCAATTGTGTGGTGGAGAAAACCGTGTGAAGGGCTGGACGGGCATG
>CAZXJE010000048.1:0-15862 GCA_964640835.1 uncultured Eubacteriales bacterium | reverse complement strand
GTGGTGGGTGGGGGGGGTTTTCGACGAATATGGACTGTGACGAGCTCCTGCTATTATTTTTTGACTTGAGAGCATCACGGAAATGGGGATGCTCACTCAAGGAGGTGTCAATTGAAACTTATCCGGCATTGTGTTAATTTTAATATTTAGGTTCACAGATGAAAAAGATATTCCTTCTGCCCATGATCCTCATTTTTTGTATCTGCCCCCTCTTTTGCCAGAACGACGATCTTTCCCGGGAACACAAAGACTGGTTGGATACAGCAGGTCCGATTATCACCAAAACGGAAAAAGAAATTTTTCTGCTGCTCAAACCCGAGGAAAGGAATCGTTTTATCCGAATTTTCTGGAAACAGCGGGACCCCATGCCAGACACTCCCGAGAACGAGTTTTATGTGGAGTATATGAAAAGAGTTCAGTTCGCCGATGCGAATTTTGGCCGTCAAAGCTCAAGAAAAGGAAGCCAAACGGATAGAGGCTACTACCATCTCCTTCTGGGGCCTCCTATCAGCAGGACGATCTACGACACCGTTTCCCAGGTCATCCCTCTGGAGTTATGGTACTACAAAGGGGAGGAGCGATTCGGTCTCCCTCCCTTCTTTTATCTCATTTTTTACCAGCCGCAAGGAATTGGGGAATATCGCCTCTATTATCCCGGTGAGGGGCCCGATAAACTCGTCTCTCCCCAGTATACAAAGAACGCACTCAATCGCGAGCAGGTCTTTGACATCATAAAAGGCATTTCCGTCGAACTGGCGAATGCTTCGCTCAGCTATCTTCCTGGAGAGGGATCACGCAACATGGCGACGTTTTCTTCCTCGAATATGATACTGACCAATGTGCAAACTCTAGCAGAAAAGAAGTACTCGGATGCCTATGCCCGCACTTATCTCAACTACAAAGACTATGTCGAGACAGAGTACTCTCACAATTTCTTCGAGAGCAATTTTTTGGTCAAGGTTTTCGATAATTTCAACCAGTCCTTTATTCACTGGGCCATAGAGCCGAAGAAGGTAAATTTTGCGCTTTATGAAAACAAATATTACGCTGTTTTTCAAATCATTCTCAAGCTTGAAGATATGTTGGGAAATCCTGTTTTTGAGAAAGCAGAAGATATGACTCTGCGCATCACCCCAGAACAGTACAAGACACACGAGCGTCAGCTTTTTTCCATTCAGGATGTACTCCCCATTATTCCGGGGAATTACAAGTTGTTTTTTCTTCTCCAGAATAAGACGGCCAAAGATTTTACGTCCTTCGAGACAAATATATCCATTCCCCAAAAGAACAGCGGTCCTTATTTCAGTGACCTCCTCCTCTACCATAGCCGGGAGGAACTCGAACAAGGCCGCACAAGTATTTTCAAAGCTTTTTCCTTCGAGGGAAATCAATTTACAATTAATTCTGAGAACAATTTTAATCCCCAGGAGGATATGGGGATCTACTGCCAGCTCCATAATTTAGCTGCATTGGGTGAAACCCAGAGAGCAAATTTTTCCATTGAGATCTTTTCGATGAATACGATTTCTCCTGTTTTGAGCCAGAGACGATCTCTGGAGGATATCTTTGACTCAGAGAGTGGAGGGATAAACATCGGCCCCATCTCTCTCAGTCCCCTCGATCCTGGCTACTACCGTGCAGAAGTTTCCATCCTGGATGACAGCGGCCAAAAGACACTCACTGAAAGAGAAAATTTTATCCTCCTCTCCCAATCCCATCCTATTTTACCCTGGGTTTTCACAAAACAGTACAGAACTTTCCCTGAATCCGGTCAGCTCAAAATCCTTGCAACGCAGTGTTTTATGACCCAAAAATATGAGCGGGCCCATTCCTATCTCGAACAGGCCATGAAACTGAAAGATGAGCCGTCTACACGGCTTCTCCTGGCCAAAGTGCTGTACGCTCTCCACAGGCACAAGGATTCTATGAACATCGTCTCGCCCGTCTACGAGTCAGTGGAGCAGAGAGAATCGGGCAAACTTCTCGCTGCAAACTATGCGGCTCTTAAGGAATGGAATAAGGCTCTCACATATCTGGAAAAGTTATTGGCAAAAGCCAAAGAGATAAGCGTATTAAACCTCGCCGCTGAGTGTTATATCAATCTCAACCAACCGGAGAGAGCATTGCCCCTCCTTCGAGAATCTCTGGAACTCAATCCTGCCCAGCCATCTATAAAAGACCTAAAAGAGCAAACACAAAAACAGATGAAAAATGAATAGTTGGACTTTTATTTAATGCCCAACAAATACATTGAACCGGATATAAAAAAAGAATATGAAAGAAGAGTAAGGAGTAAAACGAAATGAGAAAAATTGTGATTTTGCTGTTTTTGATAAGCCTTTGTATTGTAAATGGATGGTCACAACATGGGAAGATAATCGGAACCGTTACAGACAAAGAGGGGAATCCTCAAGAGAAAGTCACTGTAACTATTGCTTCTGTAAAATCCTCTGCAAAAAAAATCGAAGTCGAGACGAATAAGGATGGAAAATTCTCTCAGGTGGGGCTCTGGCCCGACTACTACCATGTGACCTTTAAAAAGACGGGTTTTATGCCTATCTCCCGGGAAATCCGTGTGCGGATCGCCGCTCCAACCGAAATGGAGATCATTCTGGACAAAACCCAGGATATGATGGAGAGGAATTTATCGGCTGCGGATAAGCTTTTCCTCAGGGGAAATAAGCTGTACGCCGAGCAAAAGTACGACGATGCCATCCAGGCTTACAATGAGGCCCTTGAACTCAGCCAATCGCAATGGGGATATTACTTTAACCTTGGCCTGGCTTACAAAAAAACAGAGAACAAAGAAGCAGCCATTTCGACATTCCAAAAGGCATTCGAGATGAATCCCGAAAGCTACAGCATAAACAAAGAGCTGGGACAACTCCTGGCTTTAGAGGACAATTACGAAGACGCCAAAAAATACTACGCAAAAGCCACAGAAATCAGTGACGACGACCCGGACGCATTCTATAATCTGGGAGTTTGTCTGACCAACCTTGGAGATCAAGAAGGGGCCTTAACCGCTTTTCTCAAGACGATCGGGTTCAAAGAGGACTACGCCGATGCGTATTACCAGATAGGCACGCTGTATATCAATCAAAACAATGTGGAAGAAGCCGTCAAAAATTTGGAAAAATTTCTTGAACTTGCTCCAGAACATGAGAAGGCGAATGTGACAAAACAGCTCCTTGATTATCTCAAAAAGTGACCGACATAAAAAATATGGGAAAGGTAAAAATGAAGAAAAAGCCCCTTGTTTCTATTTTTGTACTCGTGTGTTTCCTGGTGATTCCCGTTTCAGCCAATAAGGAGGACTTTTCGAAAAATTGGATGAAGGAGGTTGATCTTATTATAACCGAAACTGAGAAAGCTGAGTTCGAGAAGCTGAAAAAGGATAAGGACAGAGAAACGTTCATCCAGCTTTTCTGGGCAAAGAGAGATCCAACCCCTCGAACAGAACACAATGAGTTCAAAGAGGAGCACTACCGACGTTTGGCGTATGTCGAAGAGCATTTTATGTATGGTTACAATAAAGGAGTCCAAACCGACCAGGGAAAGGTGTATGTTCGCCTTGGCAATCCTTTAAAGCTGTTCCACCAAGGTGCGAACACTGAAGTATGGGCTTACTCCACACCCTCCTGGATCGAATATCCCAAAGAGACTTTCAATCTTGTGTTTGCCAATGATGGCGATGGATTTGTTTTAGACCGCAGGAGGACTGAGGCAAGGCTTATCCAGGCGTTATATTCTTACCCTGAGGTGGTTTTACTCTACCCGGACTTACAAGCTGTTCCAGAGTACAAAAACATCTTGGCTTTTTCCCCCGATTCCTTCGAAGGGAAACTTATCGAACAGGTTGAATCTTTAGGGGAGGATGTCATTCAGGTTCCCTTTGAATACAGAGTTCTCTTCACAAAAGCAGGAAATTTGAGCAGCCACCTCACTTTTCTCTTCAAGATCGATCCGCAAACGAAGATCCCTGACAAGCTGACGGTATTCGGCCGATTGAAATCAGAGAGCTATTCGGCGGATATCCGTCGAGAAATAAAACCCGCAGAGGAAAATGACTATTTATTTGCGCAAATGGGAATGCCCATCCTGCCCGGAGAGTACGAGCTTTTTATCGGACTCTACACCAAGGATAAACAATTCTATTCTCTTAAGAAGGAAAAAATCACGGTCCCTAATTATTGGACGAAGGGATTTGCGATCTCCTCTCTTATTGCTTCACCCGAAATCAACGCAAGAGAATCATTCAGAGAAGAAGAGTTCAATATTTTCATAGTGGGCAGTTATTCCATGTCTCCTCGTTTTAGCCAGGAATACACAAAAGAGCAGGCCCTTAACATCTTCTACTACATCTATAACTTTGTCGTTGATAACGACCAGAATTGTTCACTGTATATTGAGTTCGAGATTCATTATGGAGAACAGGTTTTCAAACTCAATCCTCAAAAAATACAGAAAAAGGCGGAGAAGGCGATACTTCTGGAGGGAACACAGATTCCTCTGGCAGCTCTTCCTGAATCGGGAGAGTATACGTTTGTGATCAAAATAACCGACGAAGTCACCAACAACTCAGCCAGTCAGAAAATGACTTTCACTGTACTCTAATATTCATGACTAAATAACATCATGAAAAAAAACTTATTGCGCACGTTAATTTCTTTTCTACTCACTTCCTGTGTTCTCTTTGCAGTTAACGACAGGATTAAGTCGTCCCAGGCTGAAGAACATGAGGCCATTGTGAGATTGGTCTTGGTGGATGTTGTGGCCACGGATAAAGAAGGAAATTTCGTCTCAGATCTCAAAAAAGAGGACTTAGAAGTCTATGAGGATGGAAAAAGAATACCTATAAACTCCTTTGAGATCGTTCATTTTGAAAAAGAGACCATTCCCGGGGAAGAGAAACAAATCTCGAGAGCCGGCCAAAAATATGCGAGAAAAAAGCGTTTTATTGTCATCTTTGATTCTATAAACACCATTCAAAGGATGATCGACCGCAGTAAACTCCAGATACTGGATAATCTCATTTCCTTGATCAAACAAGGGCGGGAAATCATGGTCTTTGAATTGAGCGAAAAGGAGGGGATGAGAATCCTTCAGCCCTTCACATCCGAAGAAAGGCTCATCGCCCAGGCTGTTGACAAGGCTTCGGGAAGCATATGGATTGAAAAATCAGCCGACGCACTGTCTGTACCACATATACTTTCCCAATCCGATTTAAGCCTTGCATCAAGAGGTGGGATCGGATTTGATATCGCAAAATTCCAGAAGTCTCAGCAGCACATGTACGAGTTTCAATCACGAAACAGGTTTGCAAAATCGATCAATAGCTTCCTCGCTGTCATGAATGTCGTCAAAGACTATCAAGGAAGAAAGTCTGTACTCCTTATCAGTGGAGGGTTCCCGGCTCTGTCATTCGAGCAAATTTATGCAGGTGATGGCATTGAGTCTACTCTCCCAATTGCACAGGTCTCAGCATCCAAGATTTTAGACCCGTTCAAAGTACTTCAAAAAACAAAGAGCAGAGATGGTGACCAAATCTTAACTGACCTGATCCAGTTTGCCAACAGTCACAACATCACCTTTTACACCATGGACCCGGATAATTATCTGAGATATGTGCTGCCAGATATTGCATATGACAATTTCCCTAGAAAAATGCATAGCCTGAATTCAACTGTGCTTGACAATATTGCAGATATAAAAAAAAATGAACAATCCAATTTGAAGTATATCGCCAAAGACACAGGAGGGACTTCCCTGCTTGGAGAGAAAAAGTTCGATAATTTTCAGAAGGTTGTGAGTCGTGATTTGGAGAATTATTATGAATTGAGCTATTCCCCCCAAAAAAAGAACGCGGACGGGAAATACCACAAGATCGAAGTTAAGATAAAAAGGCCTGATGTAGAGATCTCTTTTCGCAAGGGATACTATGATTACACAGATGAACAAAAGGAGTCGCTCCTGTTTGCTTCAGCCGCTTATAATCCATCCATATTCAAAGAGATTCCCTTTGAGGCCAGAGCAAACGCCTTTGTCAAAGGCAAAGATAAATATATTCTCTGGTTCAACGTAGCTCTTCCCATGAAAAAAATCATCACCGAAGATTATGATTGGGGCAAGTCAAAGATCCTAAAATTAGGGATCTGGATCGACGAAACCGACGGGGGAAGCACATTGAAAAGCGAAATGGCCATCCCCATCGTCCTGACGCCGAACTTGCTCGAAAGGCTAAAAAGAGTTCAATTTTTCGGGTTCAATTGTGGCTCAGATGAAGTGAAGCTCAAAAAAGACAAGTACAAGCTGGTTTTTGCTCTTTATGATGAAGCAGAATCCAGGATCGGGACTGTGGAACAGGAATTGTTAATTCCCAATGTTTCAGGTCTATCCCAATCTCAGGTATTAACTGCAGTTTTTGGAAACCTGGTACAATCTTCAGGGGGAGGAAACTTCGAACTCGATCAGAAGGATGGGACACTTCAGTTAAAAGGCCACAAGCTACATCCTATGGGGTCGAACATATTCAGACAGAGAAAGGATATCGCCTTGTTTCTGCAGGTGTATGCACAGCAAAAAGACATCAATCCTCAACCTGAGTTTACACTCACTCAAATGGGAGAAAAGAAAGCAACTCTCTCTTTTCAGACTGTCGAACAATCCTGGGATAAAAAGGCCAATGTCTGGAATTGTGTCTATACCCTGGATTTCCAAACGGTACCAAAGGGAGAATATAGTTTGGGCATACGCTTGTTCAACCCACAGAAGGAAACTGAATCAGAAAAAAATATTCCACTGAAAATCATTTGATCTTCTGGGGAAGCATTTCCAAAACCGTGATGCATGACCTTACGAATAATCAGATTGGTGATTTTGAAAACACTCTCAGTTTCCCCGGCGAGGAAACTTCGCTCGGTTCCGGGCTTCCCTCACATCTCCCCTTGGGAGATGTACCATGCCCGCTCAGCCCTTCACACGGTTTTCTCCATCACACAATCTGATCATTTAATTCCGAGATTGAGTATCCATGCCATCACGGATTTGGAAATTCTTACATCTTCTCGTGTTTTTACCCTTACCGCTCTGCTCTTTTCGAATCCTCATAAATGGCACTTAAAGTGGGGTAAAATATCAGAGCAACTGTATCACGGGATAACGGATCAAGCAGAGAGAACGTAAAAATCCCTTTTCCTACCCTCTTTCCGGAAGTATCGGAAATCGAAAATCGAGTATCCCCGACGGAAAAGGTCCTGGAACACCTCCCGCGTTTTAAACCTCCACACCACAGGAATTTCTCTAATCCGGCTATCAGGAACATCTGTCTCCTGCAGCATGGAGTAAAAATCAAAAGGGATCTCCACAAGCAGAAGTTTGTTGTCCAGAGATAGATCAATACCAATAATGACATCAAGTTGAATGGGGCCATTCTTCCCAGCGACCTCACGGACTTCTGTTTGGATCACGCACTTGCCTGAATCTAAAAGCTCATCTATGTCACATTGAGGTTCTTGAGGCTGCTTTTTTAAATCCCAGGAAACGAAGAACCGGTCCACCGGAACATCCAGCCTATTTAATTTTCCTGTAAAATCTGCATAACAATCCTCTAGATAATCCACCACATCCATCCGGAAATGATGGATATTCCTGTAGGCATTGATTCCGGTTAAGGGATCATAGGTACAGGTGACCGAGAAAACACCAAATACCTCCACGAGGACCTTCTTCTGATACTCCTTGATCAACACACCAAGGCCAAAGCTCTGGTATTCGTCCTTTACTCCCGTGTATTGGGAATAGAATTCGATATTCCTGAGATCCATAAAGCCGATCTTTTTGTTCTTCACTCCGACAAATCCATACGAAAATCCGACAAGGTGCTCTTTACCCTTAGTGAAACCACCGCTTTCGTCCTCGACATATGCAGCGATGAAGAGGCTGCTGCCTTCGTTGAAAAAATTTTCTGCGGCCATATTACGTGTACATGCAAAACTGTCAAGAGGATCTTTCCAGATCTCATTTCGAAGCTCTTCATACTTCATGTAGTCAGCCGCCTCATGAGATGTTTCCACCTGGAGGAAGAACTTTTTCCCCTTGATCTTGCGTATGGCCTGAAGCTCTCTCATCGGAGTCACGGATCTAACGGCAGAAAAGCCGATAACAGGATGATTGTATCCAAAGCCATCCCCTTTTTGCAACCCGCCCCTTTATCTCTCAGTCTTGTCATTTGTAATACCAATATCTAACCAAACCATCCTGTTATCGGAATTTTGGTTGCCTTTCGGAAGTATTTACAAATCCGTGATTTTGTGAACACAAGTGGCATTAATGAGTGTCCCCATTGTGTGGAGAAAACCGCAATCACCTATTGGGACACCCGGATATCATTCATCACGGATTTGGAAATACTGACTTGCCTGATCCAACAATTGTATTCTGTGCAAAGTTGTTATATCGTAAGAATTTCTCAAGACTAATTAAGGAGGGAAACCAATGAGAAAGATATTCACACCCTTATTGATGAGTTTTTGTCTTTTGCTTTCCTTTTGTGTTCAGTCTCCCGATGTCGATGTGAAAAAAATTGAGGACGAAAAGAGCCTGCCAGAACAATTTTGCACTGTCTGGGAAAAAGGGGATTTCCTCGTTTCGGATGGAAAGCACCTGGCAATTTTTGGCGCTTCCTCCAGACTCCTCCGTTTATCCGGTGGCAACTACGCGACCGACAACGCAATGGGCAGCATCCTCGGCTTTGTGCCTGCCGAACAGGGTCTTCAATGCGATATGGCGATCGGCTCTCCAGATATCCGGATCAAAGATCAGAGACAACATGTTGCCTACACATCCATTAAACAAATAACCAAAAAATCTCGGGGAGAAAATATTCTTTTTATCGCCACAGCCGAATATGAAGGAGAAAACGGAGAAACGCTAACCATCGAGACGACATACGGATTCCTCCCGAAAAAAGGAGAGATCACCATGACGTCCCGCCTCCAAAACGTGGGTGATGTTGTGGTCGAGGATTTAGAATACGACTTATACTTTGGCACGAATCATTATTATTCCTTCAGCCCGGAAAATACGTTAAGGCATCCGGAATTGCGCTTCAGAGTCTATCCCAAAGAGGGTAACTTCATGGGTTGGATCGACCGTAATCCGCATAAAGGAGACGATGAGCTGCGGCCAGGCAAGCTCAGCCCCGGAGAAAATTACACAATCCGCCACAGTCTTTTCGTTGACGAACAAGGGGATAGGCTTCTGGATACTATCTACCAGGATTTGGATCAAAAAACTGAAACGGCTACCTTTCAGTTCGAAAATTTATCAGGAGACACCTTTGAGATCGTTATCAGGGATGCTGAAACATCCTCCGTATTCTACAGGTCTTTCCATGAAAGAATTCAAAGCCTCCAAGTCCCTCTGCCAGACGACCTCTACAAAGTCCAAGCACACTTCTTTCCCGCAGTCGTTGAAGAGCTTTTGCGTGTCGAAGAAGGTGGCGACAACACGTGCGTCCTGGAAGATCCCGCCAAAGGCAAGGTTAAAATCAGCATCTGTGACACAAAGGGTGAATTTATTCCGGGAAAAGTCCGCTTTATCGGTCTTGATCCAACTCCAACCCCGTATTTCCTCCCGGAGAATCCCGTGAAAAACGGACGGAGGTGGGAAACGGTTAAGAATTCGTGTTTCCCCCCCAAAGGAGACCTTGATGTCTTAATGCCCGTGGGAACATATCTTGTGACGGCTTCACGCGGACCCGAATATTCTCTGGACCAGGAAATCGTAGAAGTCCTCAAGGATGAACACATCGAGCTGACCTTCACTATCGATAAAGTGGTCGACACAACAGGAATTGTGTCCGTAGATCCCCACATGCACACCATTTATTCCGATGCAAGAGTTGATGTCGACGAGCGAATAAAATCAGTCGTGGCAGAAGGCGTCGAGGTGGCAATGGCGACAGACCATAATATTGTCATGGATTATTCACCGACTTTGAAAAAGCTTGGGCTCGAGGATTATCTGACCACTATTATTGGAAACGAGGTCACTGTCCAGGGATTGATCCATTATAACACTTATCCCCTTGCTTTCCGAGGTGACGAAGCAAAGAACGGAGCTATTCTTGCACTCGCCGATAGAGCCGCTCCACTGTTTGCAGCCAGCCGGCAAAAGGACCCCGAGGCGATCATCCAGGTCAACCATCCAAGAGCGGGAACGATCGGATATTTCAACAACATCCAGCTGGACACAGAAACAGCCGCTTTCGCCCAGCTCGATTTCGATACATCCTTCGACGTGCTCGAATCCATGAACGGCCCTTATTTCTATCAATCCAACTCCGTGGCCATCCAGGATTGGCTGAATCTCATGAACAGAGGATACTACAAGCCACTTGTCGGCTCTTCAGACTCACACAGTATAGACGGGGATGAACCCGGTTATTCGCGCACATATGTCTATTATGGTGGAAAAAAAGGGGAAGCTCTGGATGCAATGGCTGTGATCGAGGCCATCAAAAAAGGTCATTCCTTTGCCACGAATTCTCCTATTCTTGAACTCCTGGTCGAAGAAAATTTCATTCCAGGAGAATTGTGTTCAGCAGCAGGTGGAAAAATAGACATCCGTGTCAGAGTCCAGAGCCCGCCCTGGGTCTCTGTGGACGAGGTCAGGATTATCATAAACGGTGAAAGGAAACTTGTCTTTCCGGTCAGAACGGAAAGCCAGATCCCCATGAGATTCGATGAGGATATCGTCTTGACTCTGGACAGAGATTCCACCATCATCGCGGAGGTTCTTGGCAATAAAAGCCTCTATCCCGTGCTCCAAGCAAGATCCCGAGATGGCCTGCTGGAAAACGCTGCCCTCCCCTATGCGTTGACCAATCCTGTCTTTGTGGATGTGGATGGCAACGGCAGATTCGATCCTCCAAACGCCCAGAAGATCGAACTTGTCGAGATCACTGGAGAGAAAAAGATCATCGAGCGTTGAACAAACAAAAAATTTGCAGATAGATATTTACTGAATGACACAAGGAATAGGAGATAGAAACCCTATCTGAATATGTGTATCGATGGATGGAGGGGCAGATAAATAATGCCGTTAAAGGCCCTTATCACTGGCGCAACGGGTTTTATCGGAAGCCACCTCGTGGAAGAACTCGTAGCGCAGAACTGGCAGGTCACATGCTTGGTGAGACCAGAGAGCCGGACTGGAGCTCTAAAAAAATTCCCAGTGAATATCCTCAGAGGATCTGTGGAGGACATGGATTTTCTCTCAGATGCTTTGAAAGGACAGGACTACGTCTTTCATCTGGCCGCACGGATCCGCTCCGCACACCGTGAAGTCTATGAACGGACCAATCACCTTTTTACACGAAACCTTGCCCAGGTTTGCCTGCGCGAGAATCCCAATGTCAGGCGGTTTGTCTACGTTTCTTCCATAGCGGCTGCAGGCCCCTCTTCGTCCGGCGAGATCCAGGATGAAACACGGACTCCAGCCCCCACATCAGAATATGGCCGTACAAAGCTCAAAGGGGAGGAAGCCATCACAGAGATATGGGACCGGATGGATGCAACGATCATCCGGCCGCCCAATGTCTATGGACCGCGCCAGCAAGAGACGGAGCTGTTGATCAAACTCATACAGAAACGTTTCGTTCCGTTGTTGAAACACGACCAAAAGACCACAAGCCTTATCTACATCGACGATCTGATTAGGGGCATAAACCAAGCTTCACAATCCCCAAGGGCCATCCGACAAATCTACTATCTCACAGATGAGAGAGGCTATTCGTGGAAAGAGATCATCCGCACGATCAAGAAACATGTCCTTGGCACCTCCCTCTATGTTCCCCTGTGTGAAAACATCATTGACTCAGCAGCCTGGTTAACAGATATCCTTAAGTCCATGCACCTTGTTAGATCTTACTTTGGACGCCGAGCCTGGAGAGCGATGGCCCAGACATCCTGGCTTTTTTCCTCCGATAAAGCTTCGAGGGATTTTGGGTTCAGAGCCGAGTATTCACTCGATGAGGGGATCGAAGAAACTGTCGCGTATTACAAGCGGTTTGCGATATAAAGGCGTTTCTGGTAAATATATGGTTGAACACTTTGTGAACCTGTTTTATGAATAGTTCAGGTTAAAGAGCCTCCTATGCCAAAATCCGGAACGATCGATTCAAAAAAAGTCACCTGCATCATAAATCCCTATGCGGCGAACAAGAAATGGGAGCGTAATGCGCTTCTGCGCAAATATCTCCAGAAACACCTCCCCGGCCGTATCATCGACAATCCAGAAGACAAAGCCTACACTATAGAGACTGTTAAAGAGCTGTGCCGGGATCATGACATTATCGTTGCTGCTGGGGGCGATGGGACCATAGCCGATGTCATCCAGGGGATCACAGAAAGCGGCCGGATGAAAGAGGTTGCATTGGGTGTTATTCCCTTTGGAAGCGGCAATGCCTTTATTACTTCTTTAGGTATTCCGAGGAACGTGGCAAGGGCTATTAAACTCATCAAAGAAGGATCGTCAAGAGAGATCGACCTCATCGATATCGAGGGAAAGGCGGCGGTTTTCGCCAGTGTGGGAGCCACAGCCCAAGTCTTGGTGGAAAAACTCCAGCACAACATTCCGGGATTTTTCGGACATCTCCTCGCTTCGAGGATCATGCTCAACCTGGCAAATTATGAGCAAGAGATCGAGATCTTCGACGGCATCGATGATTCGGGCAGAGAATTCTCCCATAAGGCTATGAAGCTAAAGGTGTTCGATTGCGTTCTCGGGAAATGCAGCCACTTCGGTTACAATTGGAAGGTCGCTCCGGAGGCTAAGATCGACGATGGTTTCATCGATATCACTCTCTTCGAGATCAGCGGCTGGAGATACTGGCTGTACTTTCCGAGCATCTATTTCGGCACATTCCAAAAAACGCAAAAACACTTTAAAGCGAAAAGGATTATTCTCCGCGGTACAGACCTTCCCATTCAATACAACGGAGAGCTCTTTGGTATTCAGGACAAGGTGGAAATGCAGATCCGCCCTTGCGCTCTTAAAATAATAACTCCGTCCAAAAAATTCCCCCTGTCTGCTAAATATTAATTTGCCTGGATTATTCACGAGCCGACCTGGCCTGTTTCACGATGTTCTTCACATCTTCCAGCATTGTGGGTGCGTGGTAGACAAATCCATCCTTGATAGTCCACTGCACGCCACCTCTGTGGACCATTTTGCCCTTGTTCATCTCGTCAACTCCAATGGGATACAGATATTTGAGGTTCTTCAGGGGATTGCCATCGACGAGGATGAGGTCCGCAAGGAAGCCTTGCCTTATCCGGCCCAATCGATCCTCCATACCCAAGATCCGCGCATTATTACCTGTGGCGTTATGGATCACATCGATCGGGTGAAAACCTGCCTCCTGCTGGAGCTCCAGCTCTCGGATCAAGCTGAATCCATAGAGCATGTAGATGTAACCGGCGTCCTCGCCACACCCGACGATCCCTCCCATGTCTGCAAATTTGCGCACAGCCTTCATCCAAATCTTGTAATTCTCGCGCCAAAAGGTCTCATCCTCTGTGGTCCAATTCCAGAAATAGGATCCATGATGAGCCGGATTCGGCTCAAAATATCTTTCCAGGACGGGATGAAGATAATCCTTGAACCAGGGTAGATTCTGTGCCCTTAGAAGGTCCCGGTTTGCTTCATAGATAACAAAAGTGGGGCACCAGGTCACACCTTTCTCAACCATGGACTGAAGAACGTTCTTTAGTCTCTTCGGGTCTGCTTCCCTCCAGAGCCGGCCAGCATACCGGAATCTGTCACTCTCATCACTGTAGTTATACCATGAGGGAAAATCCTGAGAACCCTTTAGCGCGGCATCAGGAACGCCATACCAATGTTCAATACTGGTGACCCCAAGCGCGGCATCATCCCGGGCGTCTGTCTCTTCCACAGCCACATGGTGGGCCACACGAAGGCCCAAACGGTGGGCCTCACCCAATACAGCTTTCATGATATCGCGGTCCATCCCAAAGATCTTCACTCCATCGCCCCCTTGTTTCTTGATTCTCTGCACACTCTCGCGTGCCTCATCAGCGGTTCGCCCCCCCGCACGCATGTAGAGAAAGATCCGGGGTGCCGCAATGATTCCGTCCTGGCTTTTTTGTCGCTCTCCGATGGTCTTTTCATAATTGCTCCCCACATCCCGTACAGTGGTAATCCCATTCGTAAGCCAGAGCTTATAAAGATACTCGAAGGGAATGGGGACCCCTCCGCGATTGTCATGAATATGGGCATGAAGGTTAATAAGGCCGGGGAGCACATAAAGGCCAGTCCCGTCGAGGATATGGGATTCCTCGGCATAGGCATCCTCTTCCCGATGCGCCGAGCCCACAGATTGGATCCTGTTTCCCTGAAGAATAATATCCACAGGTCCTCTCATGGGTGTTCCTTTTCCATCGATAAGGAGAACGTTTCGGATCACGAGACGTTCATATCGCTGGCCACTCTCCACTCCATGTGTTTCGTTTGCGAAGCCGACACAAAACGCCAGTGCCAAAAACATCATCACCATTGAAAGAATTTGTGTGGTTTTTTTCATTTTATCCTCCTGATATCCCAAATGAACCTTCAGCACATAAGGCTGAGCGGAAGCTATATCGTAAAATGAAAAAAGCAGCCGATGCGGCCACTCAATCAAGATGAGACCACGATCTTCAGGGCATTGACGGTCGCTTCATGAAAAGTGCGCCCCGAAAGAGACAGGATGTTTTTGAGTGAACTGTACTCTTCGAGATCGTGGAAGGGAGGAGCATTGTTCTCGATCCGGTCATACATATCTGCAAGAGCAAGGATGCTGCTGCCTATAGGAATTTCGTTGAGGCTTTTATCCAGTTTATCGGCATCCTGGACATAATATTGATAATAATCGGAGAGAATTGGCTCAACTTCCTTTAGAAGGGAGGTTGTGGTCTGGAGGAGGACCTTTTCCCTATCTCCGATCGGAGATTTGGTGATATCTCCCTCAGCACCCATGAAATCGGAGATCTCACCGAAAAGAGGAAGCCTCGACCGCAAATCCCCGGTTTCAAACAGGAGTGCGGCAGATTTGATGTTTTCCACCTGCCGTTTGTCCAGGCCTGTAACTCCCGCCATCTTCCCAGCCAAGTGTGCGATCCGCACGGACCTGGGTTTCTTTTCATCAGCAACTTCAAGATACTTGAGCAGGATTTCCAGGACTCCAATATAAGCTCCGTAGAGGTTCTTCATCCGAGTCTCTCGTTGCTCCGAAAGTGTTCCTATCACAGCCGCGATCAATATCAAAAAACTCGACCAGGTCACGAGTGTGATTCCCTCATCGAGGCTTAATCCGACTCTGCCACCCGCAAGTATTTTAGAAAAAAGAAGATAAAACAAAATAAGGAGGATGCTCAATATACTTATCAAGACAGCCTCTTTTTTCCCGAGGAAATACCCCGCCAAAATGACAGGGAGGAAAAAGAAATTGAGAAAAGCAAATTTAAAGTGAACGAGGAAGGCGATGGCGAGGATGCCCAGTATGATGAGTAAAATCAGAGAACCTTCAAAGTGGTTGAAAAAAAATGTCTTGATGGTCTTCATGGTTATCTCCAAGAACTTGGGGATTTCGAGTGACTTCCCCCTCGCGGTTGTCTTGAAACAAGATCATAAATCATGTTGCTTTGAATGGTCTTAAAAAATATATATCACCTGTTGTCCGGCAAGTCAACCAAAACACAGGGCGAAAAGCGAGGAGGGAATTGTCGTCAAGCAATGTTTCTCCGTACACCTTGGGCACCATTAAAAACAAATATGGTATAATCCTTTAGTCTGAATT
>CAZXJE010000047.1:0-16251 GCA_964640835.1 uncultured Eubacteriales bacterium | reverse complement strand
TTTCCCAAACGGTCCGTTCGGGGAACGAACCCTACAAAGAAAAATACCATGCCCGTCCATCCCTTCTCACGGTTTTTTCCATCTCATAATCTGATCATCCAATAACGCTATTGAGTATTCATGACATCACGGATTTGGAAATGCTTTGGTGCTCTCGTGCAAGCCGCAATAAGCATTATTTATCCAAGGAGGGAGTCAAAGCCGTACGCACCGAGATCTCCTGTTTATTGGCAGTTATCTCTACAGCACCGTGTATATCCGTTCGATAGATCTTTGCACCGAGATCGGAATAACGGGTCAATACGTCTTTGTTCGGAAGCCCGTACCTGTTTCCTCTTCCCACGGAGATGACTACAATTTCAGGGGCGACAGCTTCGAGGAATCCCGAAGAACTCGATGAGTCGCTTGCATGATGAGGCGACTTCAAAACGTGGCTTCTGAGGGGAGCATTTTGCTCGATGAGCGTCTTTTCTACCTCCTTTCCGATGTCACCTGTGAGCAGAAAAGAGTTTGAGTCGTATGATATCTGCATGACCAATGAAAAATCATTGTGCACGCGATCCACAAAAGGATCCCTTTTGGGGGGATGGATGATCCGGATGAGCACATTTTTGATGGTGGTTTGGTTATCCTTGAACATCCGTTTCCTTGGGATTGTGGTGTCAAGGGTGTTTATAAAGCGCGCGTACGTTTCGTTCTCCAAAACGCTGTAGCCTTCCCAGAATTCGCCGATCTTGAAGTTTCTCGCTACAGCTTTGAGGCCGTTTGCATGATCGGGATGCGGGTGAGTGAGGACCAAATAGTGGATTTTTTTGATCCCCTTCCTCCACAAGAATGGAGACACTACGTTTTCTCCGATATCAAACGTATCCTCCGGCACTCCTCCCCCGTCGATCAGCATTTTTGTCGTGCCGGGAAGTTCAACCAGGATGGACTCTCCCTGGCCAACGTCGATAAAGGTGACCTTAAGATTCTTAGAATACGATGGAAAGGGATAAGTGACGATCACAAAAAGAAAAAGGAGAAAACATCCCGAGGTGACCAATCTCTGTCTTTTGTATTTGATAGGAAGGAGTAGCAGGCCCAGGAAAAGATAGTATCCGTACACAGTCCACAAATGCGGAGTGGGTGTCCTGAAAGACAAGGGGCTGGCCTGATCGTAGAGATGAGAAATGCCGAGCAGCAGATCGATGAGGGAAGATGCAGATTTGGCCAAGATATTTGCCAGAAACGAGCTCAACAATGACAGAGGAAGAAAGAGGTAACCGATGGCCATTATCAACGCCACGAGAGGGATGGCGGCAAAATTGAGAAGGAGGCCTGAAAATGTGACTCGGTTAAAAAAGAAAACGACCACAGGCAAAACTCCCAGTTGTGCTGTGAGCGATAGGGCAAAAATCTCAGTGATCCGTAGCGGGAGCTGGGGCAGCTTTTTAATAACTCTGGGGTAAAAGAGGATGATCGAAAGCGTGGCCGCAAAGGTCAGCTGGAATCCGGGTGCAAAGAGGCTGGAAGGATTGGCAATAAGAAGGAAAAATGCGCTGAAAGAGAGCGTATTGATGAGGTTGATGTCCCTCCACAGCAGTTTGCCCAAGAGGAAGGCAATTGTCATTATTGTTGCTCTGAGGACAGATGGCCTTCCCTCGACGAGAAGGACATAAAACAGGAGAAAGGCGATGAGCAGGGAATAGGATAAACGTGTCGAGATCCTGATAGTGCGGAAGAGGAAAAAAAGGAGGAAAGAAAAAATGGCAATGTGGGCACCGGATATGGCGAACAGATGGTAGATGCCCGCATCCTGGAGGGAGCGGCTGATGGCATCGGGAATTCTTCCTCTCTCTCCCAAGAGGAGCGCCTCAAAAATCGCTCCTTCAGTGGAAAAAGTGTTTTGGTCGGCCCGGAAATGTGCCTCGATCTTTTTTTGGAGGGTCTGTCTAATTATCGATATGATCCGGAGAGGAGAGTATGGTTTTCCAGATTCAAGCTTCTCCAGAAGCAAGGGGCTTTTGGCGAATGCCCTATTGTGGACCCTCTGGATCTCGAGATATCTATCCTGGGAGTGGGGATAGAAATTTTCATACCCTCTGGAGGAGGTGAGCTTGGCGGATGCTTTGAGCCTGTCATTCACCACCCAGCTGGGGCGGGAGGGGAATTCTGAGGAGTGCGGGATTGTCACTCTGAGATTTCCCTTGTGTTTCTCTCTCTCTGTCCCGACCTTGACCTCCTCGACTTTCAGATAAAGCTGGTCGTTCTCCAGGCCGAGCCCTGGAGATTTGGTGACCGTGCCGATAAAATCGGTGTAGGTGGAGAAATTCATATTGTGGAGTGTGTTTTCGGAATACTCTTTGTGGTTTAGCGTAAAAAGAGCACCTCCGAGGAAGAATGTAATCAAAAGGATTGTTATAAAGGTTATGCGATATTTTCCGAGTTTGTAAAACAGCCATCCACAAAGCAGAAAGATCAGGATGAGCAGGACTTGAATGGGAATGGAAATGGTAAAGAGTGAAAAAAACACAATCCCCATCCCAAGGGCAAGAGCCAGGAACAGAAAGGGAAAGGACATGGATTGTCAGATCAAGATGTGTTTTCGATATGGCTCTGATGTTCGAGAGAATCAAAAAGCAGAGAGCACATGACCTTGATGCCTATGGATATACTCCTTTCATCAGGATTAAAAAGGGGACTGTGCAGGGGAGCCATGGTTTTTTGTTCAGGCGGCTTTACTCCCAAAAAGAAGAAAAAACCAGGGATTTTCTGGCAGTATGCCGAAAAATCCTCGGCAATCATTTGAGGTTTGATCTCTCCCACATTTCCTTCACCCAAAACCTCATGGAGGGTGGGAATCATGATCTTAGCCAACTGGGGATGATTGTAGACGGGGGGGCCACCCCTTCTGTAGCTGAAGGCATAATCGGCACCGTAGGAAAAAGTGATCCCTTTGACAATATCCTCCATCAATTGCTGGATCTTTGATCGGTTCGTTTCGCTGAGAGTTCTTACTGTTCCTTCCAGCCGGACTTCATCTGCGATGATATTCGAGCGTATTCCGCCCTCAATCTTTCCGACCGAAATGACTGCGGGGTCCGTAGCATCGAGGTTTCGGCTCACGATCGTTTGAATACCCACAATCACTTGTGCGGCTATCGTGATGGCGTCTTTGCCTTCGTGGGGCCTTGCTCCATGGGAGCTTTGTCCTTTGATCGTTATTTTGAATCGATCTGAGCTGGCCATTATCGCTCCCGGGGAGAACTCGATCTTGCCCAAATCAAGAGGCATTACATGTAGTCCGAAGATGGCTCTGACTGGGGGATCGTCCAGGACTCCCTCTTTGATCATCAGACTGGCTCCACCTTCCTCACCCGCTGGCGCTCCTTCTTCTGCGGGTTGAAAAATAAACTTGATGTTTCCACCCAAACGATCTCTGAGCGCGCTCATCACCATGGCCGTCCCCAGTGCTATGCTCATGTGGATATCGTGCCCGCACGCGTGCATGACTCCGGGATTTAAGGATTTATAGAGGACGTTTGTCTGTTCCTGGATGGGCAGGGCATCCATATCCGCGCGGCAGCCCACAGTGATCCCCGGCTGGTCTCCCGTAAGGAGGGCAACAACTCCTGTTTTTGCGATTTCCGTCTGAACATCCAGTCCCAAGGACATCAGCTTTGCGGCGATGAGTTTGGACGTTTCAAACTCCCTGTTGCTCAATTCCGGATTCATATGGATGAAACGGCGGGTTTTTAAAATCTCATCCCAGTGCCTCTGGATCTCGAGGTCTATAAGCTGAGAGGTTTTTTTGTCGACGGCATGTAAAGCCAAACTCATGGAAAAAAACAGAACTAGGGCCAAGAATTTTTTAAATGTGGATGTCTTGGGCATAAGATAATATTAGAATTGCTCTGACCTAAAGTCAAATACTCTTGAAATTTTGTAAGCACTCTAAAACCGTTATGGCATGAATTTACAGAGTGTTTTCGAATCACCAATTGAGACACTCGGACATTGTTCAGCACGGTTTTAATGCTGTTTCCGGAAAATTAGAAATTTACGTTTTCGGTGTGAGTCCCGTAGACGTCCTTGAAAACAGAAGTGGTCTCTCCGAGGGTTGCCATGGCTTTCACGGCGTCTAAAAGGGGGGGCATCACATTCTTTTTTGATTCTGCGGTATCCCTAAGATTGCGGAGGGCTCTCTCCACCAAAACAGCATCCCTAGCTCCTCTCAATGCCTGGAGCTTTGCTCTTTGGTTTTTTTCCAATTCTTCTGGGGGGGAGTAGAGCTCGAATTGAGACTCATTCTGTTCACTGGAGAAGGCATTGAGCCCCACGATGATCTGCTCCCCGTCCTCGACCTGCCTCTGATGGGCATATGCGCTATCCTGGACCTCTCTTTGAATGTAGCCTGTCTCGATAGCCTTGAGCATGCCTCCCAGGTCTTCAATCTTTTTAAGGTACTCCAAGACTTTGTTTTCAAGGGCCTTAGTCAAGCTTTCTACGAAATAGGACCCGCCAAGAGGATCTACCGTGTCTGCAACTCCGCTTTCGTGAGCGATGATTTGCTGCGTTCGCAGAGCGAGCTGTACGGATTCCTGGCTTGGGAGGGCCAATGCCTCATCTCTTGAGTTTGTGTGAAGAGATTGCGTTCCTCCCAATACGGCGGAAAGCGCTTGGAGCGTGACTCTGACAACGTTGTTCTCAGGCTCCTGAGCAAAAAGAGTCACGCCGCTCGTTTGAGTGTGAAGCCTGAATTTCCAGGATTGCGGATTTTTCGACTTGAATTTTTCCCTCATGATCCTTGCCCACAGACGCCTTGCTGCCCTGAATTTGGCAATCTCCTCAAACACATTGTTGTGCGCTGCGAGAAAGAAGGATAGACGGGGAGCGAATGCGTCCACATCCAGCCCGCACTGTATAGCCTCCTCGACGTAGGCGATCGCATCGGCCAGGGTGAAAGCAAGCTCCTGCACGGCTGTTGCTCCTGCCTCGCGGATGTGGTAGCCGCTGATGCTCATGGTGTTCCATTGGGGAACCTTTTCTTGACAAAAGGCAAGGATATCCACAGCGATCTTTATGGACGGATGGGGAGGAAAGATATAAGTTCCGCGAGCGATGTATTCTTTGAGAAGGTCATTCTGGATGGTGCCAGAAAGCTTTTCCCATGAGATTCCTCTCTGGTCTGCCAAGGTGAGATACATAGCCAGCACTATCGCTGCTGTCGCGTTAATCGTCATGGACACCGACACTTTCTCCAGTGGAATGTCTGCAAAAAGAGTTTCCATGTCTTCGAGTGTGTCGATCGCCACACCGACCTTTCCGACTTCTCCCAGGGCTTGAGGATGATCTGAATCCAAACCCAACTGAGTGGGCAGGTCGAAAGCGACACTCAATCCTGTCTGTCCCTGAGATAGGAGAAAGCGATATCGTTTGTTTGAATCTTCAGCCGTTCCAAAGCCTGCATACTGACGCATTGTCCAGAATTTTGACCGGTACATCGTAGGGTATACTCCCCGAACAAAGGGATATTCACCGGGCAGACCCAAATCTTGATGCGGTTTAAAGGAGCTAAGCTCATCCTCAGTGTAGATTCCTTTTATGCCAATCCCGGAGTGAGTCTGGAAGCTCTTTTTTCTCTCTTTTGTCATTTGTCTAACTTTGTGTAGACATGCACTCCAGCATAACTTCCTCTGTCACCCAATTCTTCTTCGATCTCTAGCAGGCGGTTATACTTGGCAACTCTTTCGCTCCGGCTCAAAGATCCGGTCTTGATCTGCCCTGCGTTCAAAGCGACGCTCAGGTCTGCGATAAACGTATCTTCTGTTTCGCCAGACCTGTGCGAGATGACGGTCGTGTATCCGTTTTCCTGGGCATATCTCACAGTCTGGATGGTCTCCGTGAGGGTCCCGATCTGGTTGAGTTTTATGAGGATGGAGTTCGCTATTCCCTGCTCGACTCCCCTTTGGAACCTCTTTAAGTTGGTGACGAATATGTCATCCCCGACCAGCTGGATTTTTTTGCCGAATGTGTCTGTCATGGTTTTCCAACTGTCCCAATCATCTTCATCAAAACCATCTTCGATGGAGACGATCGGATATTTTTCGATGAGGTCCGCGTAGAAATCGATCATTTCTTGCGTGGATTTTTTTGATCCGTCTGATTTTTTGAAGACGTAAGTATTGTCGGTGAAAAATTCTGATGCGGCCACATCAAGAGCAAGAAAGATATCCTTTCCGGGTGCGTAACCTGCATTCTGGATACTCTCCATAATCAAATCAAGGGCTTCTTCATTGGATTTCAAATTCGGGGCGAATCCTCCCTCGTCCCCAACAGCAGTGTTCAATCCTCTTTTCTTTAGGTTTTTCTTCAGGTCGTGGAAGACTTCAGCAGCGACTCTGATAGCTTCAGTAAACGTAGGGCTTCCTGCAGGAACGATCATGAATTCCTGGATGTCCATGTTGTTATCGGCATGAGAACCCCCATTGAGGATGTTGATCATGGGTGTGGGCAGCAAAAATTTTTCAGCATTGCCCAAATATGTGTACAGTGGTTTTCCCAGTGCCCGTGCAGAGGCATCAGCAACAGCCATTGAAACCGAAAGGATCGCATTGGCTCCCAGATTATTTTTCGAAAGAGTCCCATCAAGCTGGAGCATGATGTTGTCGATCGCCTCTTGGGCTGTGGCATCTAAACCCAAGATCTTAGGGGCGATAATATCTGAGACGTTCGAAACGGCCTTCCGCACACCTCTTCCGAGATAGCGCGCCGAATCGCCATCTCGCAACTCTAGAGCCTCATGAGCACCAGTGGAAGCGCCTGAGGGGACAGAGGCTTTGCCAACAACGTCCGATTCCAGGATCACTTGAGTGCTTATGGTCGGATTGCCTCGAGAATCAAGGATCTCCCGGGCGAGAATTTTTTTGATTGTAGCATACGGCATAAATAAGTCTCCTTAACGTGATTTACAGAAAAGTTGCGAATGGAAGAAACTAACTGGCTATGGAAGAGGTCGACTTACTTTTTTTCTTCCTCCACAGCGGGAATTTCAGCGGCTTTTTTTGAGATCTCCTGCTTTTTTTTCTCGACGAAATCCTTTATGGAATCGATTCCTTCGTGCGTTTTCTCCTTGACGACTTTGATTCCCTTTTCAGCCTCTTTAGCGATCTTTTCGTAGCTCTCTTTAGCTTTTTCACCGCTTTTTGCAGCGGACTCATGGATTTTTTTTCGTGTCTCTTCGCCGCTTGCCGGTGCAAAAAGGATCCCTAAGATAAAACCTGTAGCTGTACCCAATAAGAAGGATATGGTGATATCGACGATACCAGAATCCCTATCTGCCATTTTTAGCCTCCTTTTTCTTTTTAAATACTCGTAAGCCAAGTCGCATCAACGGAAAGAGAAACGGCCAATATCTGGAAGAAGGTCGGATGATCTTAGCGACCATGAATGTTGAAGCCTCGGCCAATCCAATAGCCGTCTTTTTTGTGGCACTAACGATCTCATCCACATCATTCAATTTACCATTTATCTTCTCGCTAGTGTCTTGTAAACGCTTGACTAACGCATTTATTTCGAAGAGAGTCCGCTCTCCCTCTTTGGCTGTTTTTTTTAGCTGGATCAAAAGCATGACCAGGTAAGTCACGGCAACTAACACTGCAATAGTGATTACCAGTGATAACAATTTATTTATGGTGAGTGACATCGTTCTTATTAGCTTGAGTAATCAACTGCATTTGTCAATTTATATTCTGGGAATTACACACTTTACAAGGAACACGCTTTCCGAGTTCCATCTCAATAATGAATACTTAGGGCTGTGAATCAAAGATTTTTAGGATGTGTTATTTGAACAGGATCTTGTTAAGATCTTTCAGAGTGTATTCCTCTTCGATCTTTTCCAAAACGTCATCTAAGTTTTTTTCCTCTGGAGACAACAGCGCCTGCTCCCACTCATCAAGCGCTTGAGAGGTTACAAACAGATGTTTTTTTCGTGAGACCTTGTTGATGCCCTTAAACGCCTGCCAGTGTGTGACCATGATCAAAGCCAGGACTCCAAAAAAGATATTGGGCCCTGGGAGCAAGGCCAACAGCCCGCTCAAAGGGAGAAGAATGGCCTCCCCTATAAGGAGAAGGATGTGCTTTGTCCTTTGTTTTTGGAGGAATAGGAAGAATTTGATCTTGAGGCGTTTCTCATCCAATCGCCCCGAATGGATAATTTCCATGTTGTCTTCATTGAGTTTGAGAGCTCTGGCAAAGGCCTGTTCTTGGGCGAGGATCCTCTTGGGTAAAAGCATAAGCCGCTTTTTAGCTTCTACCCAGAGTTTTTCCAGCCGGGTGAACTTGACCTGAATATTTTGAATGGGCTCTGAGGAGAAGAATCTGTATTTTCTGCTGTGGTCTAGAACAAAAAAGAATTTCATCGGTTTGCCTCATTTTATCATTACGGGAAAGAAGAGAAAATAGTTTTTTCGGCCAGCAAACGTCCTAAAATCATAAGACCAGTTTCTGTGTATGTAGGGTCCGTTCCCCGAACGGACCGTTTGGGAAACGGTCCCTACATTGAAATAGCGCTGTACCGCTGTTTTGTTATTCGTTTTCGAACCACCAATTGGGACACTCGGGACTGCATTCACTGCGGTTTTGGGGATTTATACACGCCATGAGGAAAACTTGACAATTCCAGGGTATAACTCTAATATTCAAAGGATAATACCATGAGAAAGATCGAGCCGAAATGAAACACAATTACGATTTCCAACGGATTGAAACAAAGTGGCAGAAGATTTGGGAGGACAAAGAAGTCTTTAAGTCCGAGGAGGACCCCAAGAAAACAAAATGCTACTGCCTGGAAATGTACCCTTACCCCTCTGGCCGCATCCATATGGGGCATGTTCGCAATTTCTCCATCATGGATGTCGTATCGCGGCATAAACTTATGAGAGGTATGAATGTCATCCATCCCATCGGGTGGGATGCCTTCGGCATGCCTGCGGAGAATGCTGCCATCCAAGAAAGCGTCCATCCGCGCGAATGGACTCTTGGGAATATTGCCCATATGAAGCGACAGCTGAAACGAATGGGTTACAGTTATGATTGGTCGAGAGAAGTGACGACCTGTCTACCCGAGTATTATAAGTGGAATCAATGGATCTTCCTAAAGCTTCTTGAACGAGGTTTAGCCTATCGGAAGAAAAGCTGGGTCAATTACTGTCCTCAGTGCCAGACTGTCCTGGCGAATGAACAAGTCGTCGGCCAGGGATGCTGGCGCTGTGATTCGACCGTCGAGCAGGAAGAGATGGAACAGTGGTTTCTCAAGATCACTGAGTATTCAGACGAGCTGCTTTCGGGGCATGACCTGCTTGAGAAGTGGCCTGAACATGTGCTTGTGATGCAGAAAAATTGGATAGGTAAGAGCACGGGCGGGCATATCGTATTTCCGGTAGTAGGTATGGATGAATCGATCGAAGTCTTTACCACCAGAGTGGACACGATCTATGGCGCCACATTCATGGCACTTTCCCCAGAGCATCCGTTAACCCAGAAATTGATATCTGACTTACCGGATAAGGAAAAATTTCAAGATTGGATCTCCCGGAGCATAGCGGAACAACGCCTTAAGAGGGATGCACCTGAGGTCGAGAAAGACGGCATCGACACAGGAAAAAAAGCGGTCAATCCATACACCGGTGAGAAAATCCCCATCTGGATATCCAATTATGTATTGATGGAATACGGGACAGGGGCTATCATGGCTGTCCCCGGACATGATCAGAGAGATTTTGATTTTGCCAAGAAATATGCCCTCCCCATTCTAGAGGTGATCGTTCCCCCTGGGCAGGCTCCTGCGGGAGAATTGGAGGAGGCGTATGAGGACTATGGGGCTGTCATAAATTCAGGAGAATTCTCAGGGCTGTCCTCGCAGGAAGCGAGCGCAAAGATGGTCCAGTTCGCCCAGGAGAGAGGATTCGGTCGTGAAACCACACTTTATCGTCTCCGTGATTGGGGGATTTCCCGGCAACGTTATTGGGGAACTCCGATCCCAGTCATCTACTGTGCCACATGCGGGACAGTGGGCGTGCCCTATGAGGACCTTCCAGTCGAACTGCCTTCTGATGTGGAGTTCAAAGGCGTGGAGGGGTCCCCTCTTGAAAAAATGGAGAGCTTTATCCGGACCGAATGTCCCGAGTGCGGAGGAGAAGCACGGCGGGAGACCGACACGATGGACACTTTTTTTGATTCTTCCTGGTATTACTTCAGATACTGCTCTCCCCATGAAAAGAACCTCCCCTTCGATCCAAAATCTGTGGATTATTGGCTGCCTGTGGATGTCTACATCGGTGGAGTGGAACATGCCATAATGCATCTGATCTATGCGCGGTTCTTCTGCAAGGTATTAAGGGATCTCGGGCTGACCGCAGTGGATGAGCCATTTCCCTTTTATTTCGGTCAAGGAATGGTCACCAAAGATGGGGCCAAGATGTCAAAATCTAAAGGGAATGTTGTTGACCCGGATGATATCGTGAATCAATACGGTGCAGATGCTCTCAGACTTTTTATCCTCTTCGCTTCCCCTCCGGAAAAAGAATTTATCTGGAATGAAAAAGGGATCGAAGGATGTTACCGGTTTTTAAACCGGATTTGGGCGTTCTTCCAGGAAAATGGGAGTCGTTTTTTTGAGGATATAGAGGAAGAGAAGAAGGATACAGAACAGCCCCAATCCCACAGGCTTGAGATAAAGATGCACCAAATCATTAAAAAAGTGAGTGAAGATATCGATAAGCGGTTGCGCCTGAATACAGCCATCAGTTCGCTCATGGAATTTTTCAACATGATCAAGAAGGAGAGTGAGACGCTGGGTGAGAGCGATAGCCATAAAGCGCTTTATAAAAAGGTCATGGAGAAGCTCATCATTCTTCTTTCTCCTTTTGCTCCCCATATTTGTGAGGAATTGTGGGAGATGACAGGCCATCGTACACTTTTAGCCCGGCTCCCATGGCCCGATTATGATCCAGAACTAGCCACAGAGGAGACCGTAACCATTGTGGTTCAAGTGAACGGGAAATTGAGAGATAAATTTGAGGTAGAGAGGGATTTACCCGAGGATGGAATCAAAGAAAAAGCTCTCGGACTGAGTCGAATCCAGAACCTTGTGAGTGCAAAGGAAATACGGAAGATCATTTATATAAAAAATAAATTAGTGAATATTGTGGTTTGATCATGCCAATAATTGGAAAAGCAAGATTGGCTGCTCTTTGTGGTCTTTGCCTTTTTGTGCTCCAATGTGGCTACCATCTCAGCGGTACAGGAAGTTCTTTGCCCGAACATATCCAGACTGTCAGTGTCCCCATGTTCAAGAACATGACAACTCGGTATGAGTTGGACTTGAAGCTGACTCAGCGTGTAATCGATGAATTGGTTGCCCGGGGGAAGGTCGAGATCGCCGTAGAGGAAGAGTCCGCGGATGCCTTGCTATTGGGTGAGATCCAGTCTTTCAGAGCCATACCCGTTGCTTTCTCCGGAGAATCCGCTGCTGATCGCTACAACATCATCATCGTGACAAAGATCGTGCTGCGCGACAATGTGAGCAGAAAAGTTATTTACTCTAATCCTAGCATGGTCTACCAGTATGAATACGGCGTGCCCGAGGGTACAGACTTTGAATCCGTGGAATCACTGGCGATCGATGTCGTCGCGGAAAGATTTGCGAGGAGCCTCGTCAGCACGATTCTCGAGGGGTTTTAGATTGGCCGACAAGCTTCTTTTGGAGGATTCTGTTGCTGAAGGATCTTTTGCACCATGCTATTTTTTTTTCGGAGAGGAAACGTTCCTGGCCAATCAATTCGTAAACAAACTGAAAGCCGTTCTCATTGACCCGGACAATCAGGATTTTTTTGTTGATAGATTAAGCCTCAAGGATCACTCCTGGGGTGATGTTTTAGATACAGCCAGGACCATGCCCTTCCTCTTCTCTTCGCGACGATTGATCGTTGTTGAGCTCTCCGGGAAAAAAGAAGAAAATCTGACAGCGTTAGAGCAGACGCTCCTTAAGGAGTATCTCTCCTCCCCGTCTCTCCAATCCATTCTATTGATCATTTTCACAGGGAGTGTTAGATGGAGTTCACCAATCGTTAAGTTTTTCGCCTCGTTTCCATCCTCGACTGTTCATGTGGAGGAAGTCAAGCCGTTGCGAGGGATGGCTCTGTTGAATTGGATTGACAAGCGCTTTCAAGAATTGGGGAGAATAGCCTCTCCAGAGACGAAAAAACGGATTGTTGAGATCGTCGGAAATGATCTTGGCCGATTGTATAGCGAGATCGAGAAAATCGATACGTTTGCGATCGATAAAAAGGTTATAGAGGTGGATGATGTCAATGAAGTTTCGGGTTGGTTCAAGACATATGCAGAATGGGAGATGACCGATAGTCTGGAGAGTGCGGACTATGAACAATGTCTGCGCGTGTTGGACAATCTGTTCAGTGAGGGGACCCGGCCCGAATATATCATGGGCGTGATCGTTCGTTTTTTTCGCAACATTCTGATGGCAAAGCTGTGGTTGAAGGAGAACGAAAAGGATAAAAAGGAGATCTTCAAAGAGTTTAAACCGCAGATCAAGGAAAAATTTGGGTCCTTTTACACGACAAAATTCCGGCAGTTTTTTGACATGATCGGGAGTATCAATCAAAAGGACCTAACAGTTTTACTGAATGAATTGGAAAAGGTGGACCTGACATATAAGACCTCAGGCCTCTCCCTGCAAACGCTCTTAGAAGGATTTCTGCTCGAGTATTGTCGTTTGAGGGGCCGGTCTAGGGGCACATCCTTTAGTAATAGATAGAATCAGAGGAGAGGAGCTTACTTAGCAGTTGAGGGGCTGATCATCTCCACCTGACGACTCAACCGTGATTTGTATCGATTCCCTGTGTTCTCGTGGATGGTTCTTTTCTTTACGGATTTATCGATAGCTGAAAAAGTTTCTGGAAGGAGCTTTTGGGCAGATTCCTTGTCTTTGTTTTTGATCGCATCTCTCAATTTTTTTATCTGCGTGCGAAGGATAGATTTATTGCGCCTGTTTATCGCGTTCCTGCGGAGGCTGTGTCTCCATTGGCGCTCCGCTGATTTGTGATTGGCCATGCCTTTCTCCTGTATGGAACACGTATAATAAGATATCTTCCCTTTTCTGTCAACTCTTTCAATCAGGCTGGATGCATTTCCAGTACTGTGATGCCAGGGATCAAATTGCGTTATTGAGTGTCCCAATTGTGTGGTGGAGAAAACCGTATGGAGGGCTCTAGGCGGGCATGGTACATCTCCCGATGGGAGATGTGAGGAAAGCCTCCCCGACCGGACCGTTTAGGAAACGGTCCCTACATTGAAATAGAGCTGTACCGCTGTTTTGTTGTTCGTTTTCGAATCACCAATTGGGACACTCGGAGCGTCTATCATCATGGTCTGGAAAACTTACAGTAATCATTGAAATTTGGCATTTCGGGAGCAGATTTGTTATCCTTTGGGGGATGGTGAGGCAAGACATCCAGAACAAAATTTTGGTGAGATCCACCCTGGCTGTGTCTGCCCCTACTTTTCTTAGCCGAATATTGGGCTATATCCGAGATATGCTCCAGGCCTTCTACTTGGGGACAAGCAGGAGTGCGGACGCCTTCACCATTGCCTATGTCATTCCTAACCTTTTGAGGCGTCTGACAGGAGAGGGAGCGATGACAGCGGCGTTTATCCCTGTCTTTACCCAGATCAAAGAGAAAGAAAAACGAGAGAATCTCTGGCGGTTCGCCAATTCTTTTTTCTTTAACTTGACGTTGATAATGGCCTTTTTGATGGTCGTCGGGATCGTGCTGTCGCCGTTTCTAGTCAAGATTATTGCGATCGGTTTCAAGGGTTTTCAAGGGAAATGGGAACTGACCATCGTCCTCACACGCATTATGTTCCCTTATATTTTTTTGATTAGTCTCGCTGCTTTGGCGATGGCTATCCTGAATTCTTACAGAAAATTTTTTGTTCCTGCTTTCACTCCTGTTCTCTTCAACCTTGCCATCATCACGATGGCCTTGCTTCTTGCAGAAAAAGCAGAAGAGCCCGCGTATATCTTTGCTGTGGGTGTTGTCGTCGGAGGAATCCTCCAACTCGGGTTTCAGATCCCTTTTCTTTGGAAACAAGGGATGCGCTTCAAACCGTCCCTGGATTTTCATCACCCTTCTATCCGAAAGGTTGGAAAGTTGATGGTCCCTGGGATCTTTGGCGTTGGGATCTCACAGATAAACTTTGCGATCAGCCGAATGATCGCTTCGGTCCTGGAAGAGGGGAGTGTCTCCTCACTGTACTATGCTTCCCGGGTTCAGGAACTAACGCTTGGCCTGTTTTCTATCGCACTCGCCATCGCTCTCCTTCCCGCCTTTTCTGAACTTGCTGCCCATGAAGACACAGATGGGATGAAGAGAACACTCACTTTTTCTCTTAAATTGATCTCTCTTGTGACCTTTCCTGCTGCTGCAGGCCTTCTCGTTCTGAATCGCCCCATCATCCAGGTCCTTTACCAGAGAGGTGTCTTTGATGAACTTTCCACAGCTATGAGTTCATCCTGCTTGCTCTTTTTTTCCTTTGGATTACCCTTCATTTCAGGCGCGAAGATCCTTGCCCCTGCGTTTTATTCCCTAAAGGACACCAAAACGCCGGTGATCGTGGCCTTCTTTGTGATGATAAGCTATATTGGCCTTTCTTTTATTCTTATGAAATCACTCCGTGTGGGTGGAATTGCGCTGGCACTGTCGCTGTCATCAGTATTAAATTTTGCGCTGCTATTTTTTCTTCTCCAAAAGAAGATCGGTCCCATAAAGAAGAGAGATACCGTTATGACAGCTTATAAATCTCTGTTCTTTGCTGCCGTTATGGCAGGTGCTGTCCGGATGTTCGTGAACCACTTTTATTTCGAGCGTCTTCCTTTTATCGAACAACTCGGGGTCCTGCTCGCTGCAATAGCGATCGGGATTCTTTTCTGTGTTTTGCTCAATTTGCTTTTCAATCATGAGGATCTTCGAATCCTCAAGAGTGTGTTTTCCAAAGAAAAGATTATCAAGGAGTCCGACTAGCGTGAAAGTTGTTTTGCAAAAAGTTAAAGAAGCCTCTGTTGTTGTGGAGAGTGAAGTTGTCGGGCGCATAAACCGTGGCATCTGCCTTCTTGTGGGTATCGAGAAAGGTGACGTGGAGGAGGATGTTCGATTTTTAGCAAAAAAAATTGTCGAATTGAGGATCTTTCCCGATGAAAACGGCAAGATGAATCTTTCTGTGGCAGACATCTCCGGGGGGATCTTGGCAATATCTCAATTTACTCTTGCGGGGTCATTGAAAAAAGGACGGCGTCCCAGCTTTGACAAAGCCGAGCAACCCAAACGTGCCGAAGAGCTTTTTGGTGCTTTAGTGGATTGCCTGCGAGAGCATGGAATGCATGTCGAAACGGGTATTTTTGCCGCCATGATGGATGTCTGTATCGTGAACGATGGCCCCGTCACTTTTATCCTCGAATCCCCCAAAGCCTCCGCAAACCTCAGATCGTAAAGCATACGCCGCTTAAATCTTGTGAAATATGGATTCTTCATGAGTGTGAAAAATGCCGATTATGGGAGTTAGAAGTTTGGCAAAGGAGAGCAGCGTCAGTTTTTATGAATATTCCATGTCAGGTAAAACGAAGCTTGGAGATCTTCCGAATGGAAGCTTCAGCACACGTTTGGACGAAACGATTATCGTCCTTCTCCAGACTCATGAGCAGGGAGAGTGATTTTTTTCCCCCAATATCTCCCAGACATGCAGCGATGCCCCTGCGGACCTCGACGTTTGGATCTGTGATCATGGCCTCAATGTGGAAAAGAGCCTTTTCGTTTTTTATCAAAGCCAAAATTTTTAGGGCTGAGCTTTTAACATACCAATGGGGGTGATAGAGTTTTTGGCAGACCCACTCCACATCCAAGCCCTCTCTTTTCCCTAATTCTTGGATGATCAGGTTGCGGACCTCTTCATTGGAGTCTAAGAGAGCTTCAAGCAGAACTTCACTCGCCCAAGGGTCTGTGTTCGAAAAGAGAGTTCTGATGATTTTTAACCGCTTTTGCTTTTCTTTAGCGCCCTTGATCTTTCTAAGAGCTGATGCGCGAAGCCTGTGCTCTTTTTTTGTACGCTCTTTCGTAACGTTATTCTCTGTCTCCATCCCATTCACTCAACCTGAATTATTCATTAAATCTGCTGCCAAATTTACACTCTAAA
>CAZXJE010000046.1:0-16255 GCA_964640835.1 uncultured Eubacteriales bacterium | reverse complement strand
TCATAAAAAATGTCGATACTTATCATTACTGACCCAATATCAGAATGTTACATTGCTTTTTCGGGATACTCATTTGGGCGCTGCTTTTCCTATGCGATTTTCATCTATAATCGACATTTTTTCCCCTTCGGGCGAGCTGACCTCACTACAAAGCCTTCGTTGTAGCCCACTTGCGGTAGATCACTACAGCTTCGTGGGCCACTGCCTCGCCTTTGCAGCGATCTCAGCTCGTGAAAAATTCAGACTAATAGAAAAGAGTGGTCCGTTCATTTCTTCTTTTTTGTCTTGGTAGATTTCGATTTTCGAGAGGACGAAGGGGCTTTTCTAGAGGATGATGAGGATTTTTTGGGAGATCCGATTTTGGATCTGTTCGAACTCGAAGGGGTGTACGATTTTTTAGCATTTTTGTTGGACGAAGAACTGCGAAACGACTCTTTTTTTCCAATAAATTTGTCTGACGGGCTGCTCTCCTTTGATATGTAATCAATAAAACGACTGACCGGCGACTTTGAGTCTGTGCCTTTCAGTTTTTCACCCAAATTTTTAAGTGTGATCCTGGGAGAAGAAGGGTAGCTCGATCCTTGTTGAATTTTATCTCTTTCCCTTAAGAGGTCGGGGTACTTTATCGTTTTCTCTTTTGTTCCTCGGGTGATTCTATTGATTTCTGTGGATTTCTCATTCTTGTAGAGGAAAACTTTATTCTCGCTCAGCTTTTCAACCGAGATGTCTTGGTGTTCAGGCCTCGCTGCAGGAGGATTCTCTGAAAGGCTGATCTTTCCGATTCTCCGGACTGATTCATGATCGAGTGAGACCCGCGAGATATTCGATGCCTGAAGCTGGCTTTTTCGAATCACCGTCAGTCCGTCTGAATAATGAGGGTAGTAGGGCTCTGAATACCGGGGGTAATACACATTGTTAATGACAACTCCAGGGTAACCGTAGTAGCTCATCGGAGCCCAACCACAGTAATCATGTCCCCAATACCAGCTGACCCAACCGGGGCCCCAGACTGTTGTAGGGATCCAATACCAGCCAATGCCTACATGCCAATGCCAGCGGCCAAAGTGGTATGTGACCCATCCCCAAGGTTCATAGGGGAGCCACGTCCAGCCGCATGTGGAGATCCAAACCCACCGGCCGTTGTGATAGGGACGCCATTGAGACCTGACGTCGCGCGGGACCCAGACATAACCATAGGGATCGACGTTCGTCCAATCTCCATAAGTCTGCAATTCTCCCCCATAGTCATCCAGCTCACTGGGAAGATACTCCTGTGCCATACGCTCTCTTAACGTGACATCTCTGTCTTCATTCCATCTGTCGAAACTGTCTTCGGATGCAGCGTGAAATCGGATAGGGCGTGATGTAAAATGTCCCTCGATGGCCACTAATTTTTGAGCTTCTTTGATGAGGACAGATCCCGATTCTCCGGCGGCCTCGATCAATCCGTTGAAGACAAAAATCTCTGTCTCCTGGTTTTCTCTCACATCGATCCTGTACAGCCCTTCATCGAGAACGTAGATCGAAACATCTGGGGAGTGAATTTCAAGGCTTTTTTCACGATCGAGGGAATTTACACTGAAATAAACGTGACCTGACCAGATCCGGATCTGAATAAGATCGTTTCCCCGTTTGGGGAGGTTTATGAAATCGACTTTGGTATCGTTGTCGAGTCGGATGTATTTGCCTTTTCCGAAGTATACTTCGACACGGCCGTCCGTTGTCCCAACTCTGTCGCCTTGAGCAATGGGCATGTTGACCACGCCTTCCTCGTAAGCAAGCTCTGAGGATCTTTGTATGAAGGCATTCCCATTCACATAGCTCAATCGAGCGATGGAGTTGTTGGTGTATTCAGGGTCTTGCGAGTATGAGATGGTTACAAAAAGGAGGAGGAGAGCGGTCAAAACTGCTATTTTTTTCACTTTATATCTCCTTCTTGCTCTTTTACATTTTTTATTAATGCAAGTGTTATGCCAACTTTTATTACCTGGTTTCTCCCATGTTGTCCCCTTATTTGTCCATAATAGATGACGGGCTGTCTCTATTTCATACATGAATGAGGAACTGTTTTCTCAATGCAAATGGGTACAGGCACCTCTTTCCTCACGGAATGTCGGAGCCAGTCCCCATTTTGCGGAGCCACTCCCCGTTTTAGCCAATCCTCATTTTGATGTAGGGTCCATTCCCCGAATGGACCGTTTTGAATATAAGTATTACGGACTGACCGGATAGAATTTTTTGAGGTTTTCGAAAATGGGCTGGAGCTCACGCACAGCAACTTGAGAGGCGTTCGGTTGGATACCAAGGGATTTTTTTTGCCCGCTCAATTGAAGAAGGACTTCTTTACTGCCTGCACTGAGACCTTGAAGGTTGTATCCCCCCTCGAGCGAAAAAAGGATCCTGTCTTTGCAGTGTTTATCGGCAAGGCGCATGAGCGCATGTGCTAACGCTCCGAATCCCTCGGCAGTGATCTTCATTCCCCCCAACGGATCTCTCTCGTAGATGTCGAATCCTGCAGAAACAAGGATAAAATCCGGCTGAAATTTCTCTGTTATGGGGGAGAGGAGCTTTTCAATAATGTATAAATAATCGCCATCTGTCTTACCTGGAGACAGAGGGATATTGATAGTGAAGCCCTCTCCGTCACCTTGGCCTGTTTCACTCCAGTGACCGGTCCCCGGGTAATGGGGAAACTGGTGAGTCGAAAAGTACAGTACGTCTTTTCTCGCGTAAAAGGAATTCTGAGTGCCGTTCCCATGGTGCAGATCCCAATCCATAATGAGTATCCGCTTTTGTCCGTGCTTCTTCAGCAGATATTCCGCTCCGATCGCCACGTTATTGAAGAGACAAAATCCCATGGCTCTCGTTGCCTCTGCATGATGTCCCGGAGGTCTGACAAAGGCAAAACTATTTTTAATCTTCCCCTCCAGGATCATTTCTATGGCCTTTAACACACCGCCTGCGGCAAGAAGAGCCACTTCGTACGATCGTGCGGATGTGGAGGTGTCAGGGTCGAGCACAACTCTTTCTTTTCCGGATGTAGCTTTGATCGCTGAGACATAGGAAGATGTATGAACCCACCGAATTTCGTCTTCAGTGGCTGCGTGCGGTTCTATCGTAAGATAAGGAAAGGAGATTTCCTCATCGATCATTTTGTATATCGCTTCAATCCTCTTTGGGCTCTCAGGGTGGAAATCGCCCATATTGTGTTCCATATAGCGCAGATCTTTGACTATTCCCGTTTCCATTTTTACTCCTGTCAGCTAAATTTCATTGAATATTTCTTGCCTATTTACAAGTCGAGCTTGCCACAGATACGAAGTGGCATCCATGTATTATCAGTTAAAAAAGGGTTTCCACTTGTCTTCCGCCGGTTTTGGAGTGAGAAAGCTTACACCAAAAAGAAGAACCAATGAACAGAATAGAGCAGGGTAGACAGCCGGGACGCCCAAGGGAGGATGTCCCTGGATCTTGGTTAAAACCTCCCAGATAATGGTCACACTCAGTCCTCCCAAAATGGATAGAACTCCGCCCGAAGCCGTTGCTCTCTTCCAGAAAAAGACGGCAATAAGAGCAGGAGTTATTCCCGCTCCATAAACAGTGTACGCAGCGTATGCTGCATCCAAAATACGCGGGAAAAACGAAATCAGAGAGAACGATATAATTCCGAGTACAACCACCACTGCCCTCGAGAGAAAGATCATTTTCTTGTCGGGCAGATCCGGATTGATAAACCTCTGGTAGATGTCCCGCACAACGTTCGTTGCAGGGACGAGAAGAAAGCTGTTCGCTGTCGAGATGATTATGGCTACAACAGCTGCGATCAGAGCACACCCTACAGCCACAGGTACCCCTTTATGCGCGACAAGAAGGATGATCTTTCCCGCCTCTTTGGCCTCGAGGCCTTTGAAATAGCTACTCCCGATCACTGCCAGGCTCTGGAGCGCTATTCCGAGCAAAATCACTCCTATCACCCAACCGATCACGGATTTTTTTGCTTCATTTTCGTTTTTGGCAGAAAAAAACCGCTGATACATGTTGCCGTTACCCAGTGCAAGGAGCAGAGTGGGCACAAAATAACCCATGGCCTGGACCATCGTCATGTTTCCCAGTATGGAATGACTCCTCGGGGTGACATTGGCCACGATATAGTCCATCCCTCCCACATGGTGGATCAGGAAAGGCACGGAGATGAATATCGCTGTGATCATCAGGATGCCGTTTAGAACATCCAGGTAAGCCACAGATAACATCCCGGCGAGAAGGGTATAGGTGATGACAAAGACGGCCACCAATGCCATAGCGTGTTTTTCCTGGACTCTGCCTTCTGTGATTATGTTAAGGACCCAACCACCCCCTCGAAATTGATAGCTGACGATGGTTACGTATGCAACGATCGTGGTGAACGTCGCAAGGATCCGCGCCCATTTGTTGTACCTTGCTTCCATAATATCAGGAACGGTGAATTGCCCGAAGCGTCTGACTCTTCCGGCAATAAAAAAGACGATGATAATCCCCAGCCATCCGCCGCTGCTTCCGATGAGAGAGGAGAATCCATGGTTGTAGCTGAGGTCAGAGACACTGAAAATATCCCCTGATCCCATCCATGTGGCAAGCAAAGTTCCCACAAGGACCGGAGCGGTGAGAGACCTTCCTGCAATAAGGAAATCCTCTTTTTTCTTTAGTTTCTTGACAAACCGGAGTCCAAAGACAAAAAGAACGAGGAGATACACTAAGATCGTGATCAGATAAGGCAAATAAAACTCCTTCTACTGATTATCTCTTACTACTGATTCTTTTTTCGGGAAAAATTTTTCGATCTCTTCCGGAGATGGTTTTTTTGTCAGAAGACTGACGAAAACGAGCGAGCCGATCGATACGACCAATCCCGGAAAGATGATAGGAATTCCAAAAGGATCTCCATCCGGAACCATATTGGGTGGCAGGATTTCCACCATGATCCTCAAGAAAATGGTCACAAATGTGCCAGAGATGATGGATACCAATCCCCCTAGTTTGGTCGCTCTTTTCCATGCCAAAGCGGCGATGAGCGCGGGCGTAATGGATACGCCATATATCGTGTACGCAAAGATGGCCATGCTGAGCACGGATTTCATCCGGATGGCCAAGAAAAAGGCGAAAACTCCAAGGATAACGACACAGATTTTCTGAAGGGCGACCATGGTGCTCTGTTTGGCGTCCTTGTTGAGAAAACGCTGGTAGATGTCGCGCATGATGTTTGTCGATGGCGAAAGGAGGTAATTCATGCCTGTTGAGATCACAACCGCACACGCTGCCCCGAGGAGGAGGATCCCAACCGGTGCGGGAACAAGGTTTTTGGCCGCCAGCAACACAATTTTCCCTCCTTCCCGCGGTATTGTCAGGTCGATCTGGTCTTTCAGCTTGCTGTAGGCAAAGACAGCGATAATGACAACAACGGTTTCGACAAATACGGTTCCAATGGTCCACCAGACCGCCGCCTTCCTGGCATCCTTCGGCGTTTTGGCGCTGTAAAACTTCTGATACATGCTCTGAACACCCATGAGGAGGAACATAGTAGCTAGAAAGTAACCGGCGACTCTGAGCGTGGGATGGGCTCCGAATTGTTCGTTTACAGCCGCAAAATAACCCGGTTCAAGGACCTGTGTGGCTTGCTCAAACCCTCCAGCAGCTAAATAGACAAAGGGCACTGCAAGTATACATGCAAGGACGATGATAATCCCGTTGGGCAGGTCTGTGTAGGCGATGGCCATCATCCCACCGAGGGTTGTGAAAAGGATAACAAAGAGCGCAGCGATGATAATGCCCGTTGACTCGGGGATGGCCCCATCTGTGGCGACATTCAGGATAAACCCGCCGGCGACAAACTGATATGAGACGATAGCTGTAAAGGATATGATGATGGCAATAGCGCCGAATACTCGCGCCGCTGGGCCGTAGCGTTCTTCGAGAATATCGCCGATCGTGTACTGGCCGAATGTCCGGATCTTTCCTGCAAGAAAAAAGATGAAAATGATACCCCCCCAGGCGCCTGCTGCCAGCCATATCGCGGAAAAGCCAGCCTGAGCTGCAAACTCGGCCCCTGCAATAAAAGTTCCCGAACCGATCCAGGTACAGATCAACGTAAAGACCATGACATTGGTCTTCAGGCTGCGGCCGGCCACCATAAAGTCATCTTGGGTTTTGATACGTCTGGCCCTGTAAAAGTTGAATGCGGTCAGGACAAGCAAGTAGGCTAGAATGATGTAAAGGTATGTCGACATGATCCCTCCTCACTTCAAGGTTCAAAACCGGAATGCCGAAATCCGAATTTCAATCGTTTAATCCCATACAAATCGTGGGATATATTTTTTCAGGTTGAACCCAAAGTTTCAACTGATTTTTTGAATATTTTCTTGAGTTTTAGCTTGGAGTACACAAAAGCCATAATGGTGTAGCGTTGGATATCCCCCAAAGACCGGATGTTGGTTAGGATCCGCGGGATCTTCCGGAAGATCGATACCTGTCCGCCGCTCAACGACCACCTGAAGACAAGTTCACTGACCTGTGCCCAGGTGAGTTTATCGATAAAGAGCGGTACATCCCCCTGAGCTGCTGGTAACGTGATGATCCCGGATTGGTATTTTTTTGTCCAGGTGAAGTTTTCGGGTAACACTCCCATCTCTTTGGCTGTTTTTTCCAGAGGAGTTCCCGGATAGATGTGCAGGATGGCAATGCTCGCCTCGATCTTGTCTTTGTACTGTTCGATGATCTTGATGGATTCTTGGGCCTCCTCCCAGGTCTCTGTCGGATGGCTGAATATGAAAAAGGCATTGGGGATAATGTCCAGTTCATTGCACCACTCGACCAAATGGTGGAAATCATCGACCTCGATCTTCTTGTTGACGACTTGGTTCCTGACACGTTCGGAGCCTGCCTCTATCCCGAAGGAGAGGTGGAAGAGGCCCGCTTCTTTCATTTTGACGAGCAGAGGTTTGTCGATGAGGTCGATCCTGACATCACATTTGAAATAAATATCCAGCTTACGCTCGATAATAAGGTCACAGATCGCATGCAAGCGTTTTGGGTTTGTGTTGAACGTGTCATCAAAAAAGAAAATGACTTTCACTCCATATTCATTGATGAGAAATTCGATCTCGTCGATAATGTTCTCTGCACTCCTCATCCTCACAAGACGGCCCCAATTTATGGGAGTTGCGCAAAAGTTGCAGTTGAAGGGACATCCTCGGCTGGACATCATATTGACCGCAGGAAGCAGTCCCTGACCCGGGACTTCAAAACGGAAGTTGTATGTCTCAAAAGGAATGAGATGATAGGCAGGGCGGGGGATCGTGTCCAGGTCTTTGATCGGCACACGGGGAGGATTTGTATGGATCTTTTCATCTCGCTTGTATGAAATTCCGGCAACGGAACTGAGAGCATCATTGCTATCATTTTCTTCTAGGGCGCGACAGAGTTCGCGCATGGTCTCTTCCCCTTCGCCCTTGACGACGATATCCAACTCGGGGATGTGTGCGAGACAATCCTCAGCGGCCATCGAAGCATGAGGTCCTCCCATGACAGTCAAGCCCAGGGGATGTTCTTTCTTTGCCAGCTTGATGAGGTTGAAACTCTGGAATCGATTTTCTGTGGTGGATGTGACACCGATGATATTTGCTTTGAACGTCCTGATCTCCTCGGTGATTTGATTCCAGTTGAGCTTTAAGATATCAGCAGGGACGATCCGGATCTCATGTCCTTCCTTTTCCAGGACTGCTGCTATGTAGAGAAGGCCGAGAGGCGGCATGGAAGATCCTTTGGTCCATCGTTCGGCAAAGTAGCCTCCAGGTGGAACAAAGAGTTGTATCTTCATCCCAAGCTGTCCTCTTTCCTTTTATCCATCTTCATGGCGTAGACCGTGGTGATGTTCGGCTCGCCCATGGATGTCCCGTAGATATAGTCAGCGACTTCCATGGTCTTAAAATTGTGCGTGATAATGATAAACTGCGTCTGATCTTTGATCTTTTTCATCAGATTGAGAAACCTGGTGAGATTTCTTTCATCCAATGCGGCATCCACTTCATCGAGGATACAGAAGGGCGTGGGTTTATACCTGAAAAGCCCGAAAAAGAACGCCAGGCTGGTCAGACTTTTCTCGCCACCTGAGAGTAGTCCAAGGCTTTGGACTTTTTTTCCCGGGGGTTGGGCGATGATTTCCACGCCACTCTCTAAGGGCAAATTCGGATCGACGAGCTTAAGCTCAGCATGCCCCCCTTCGAAAAGAATTGAAAAAACATCTTTAAAGTTCTTGTTCACCTCATGCAGTGCGTTCATGAACTGTGTTTTACTTTCCTGATCGATCTTTCGAATGACTTCCTTTGTTGTATCGATGGAATCTCTCAGGTCATCGCGCTGCTGAGTGAGAAATTCGTACCGCTCTTTCTGGATGAGATATTCTTCCTCGGCCATGAGGTTCACAGCCTTAAACGTTTGGAGCTTCTCTTTGGCTTTACTCAAATGGTCCTCAACGTTGATTTCGGGAAGGGACTCCATGGGGACGTCTTTTTTGACTTCATCCAAGGTTTTTTTGAGTTCTTGCCAGCAGGATTCCTCACAATTGGCGATGTCCCGGTCTCTCTCTGCTTTTTTGATCTCCCACTGAACGCGTTCTTCTTTTTTAGCCTCATAAACTTCCCGCCGCTCCTCCAGTTTCTGCTCCATCGCTTGCTGTTCGTTCTGCGCTGACTTGAACCGGGATTCATGGTCGACTTCTTGAGATTCCTTTTCTGCGATTTCTCTCTCCAGTTGAGAGGCTTGGGACGAAAACTCTTGGATCCGTGCTCTGGATTTTTTTTCCTCAACCTTGGAGACCTCGATCTCCTCAGCGAGAGCTTCCATTTTTGTATCGATTATTTGTTTTCTCGAAGATATGGTCTGGATCTGGGATTTTGTGTTGTTGATCTTTTCTTGGGTAATGTCAACGCCCGATTGGAGTTCGAAAAAGAATTTTCTCCTCTGGTTTATATTTCCTCTAAGATGTGCCAAACGCTCTTCCTCATTTTGGACCTCTCCCTTCAATGTGTTCTCTGCCTCTTCCAACTCTTTTATTTTCTTTGTGAGGTCTTCCAGTTTTAGGCCATTGTCTTGTTTCTCTTTTAAAAGGAAATCCAACTCTTTATTGAGGAGGGTAACATTGGATTCGATCTTCTGAGTCTCGGATCGATAGTAAACGTTATCCTTCTCCTTTTCATTGATCTGTCTCTCGAGTTTCGACAGAAAAGAAGATGCCTCTTGCCTTTGTTCTTCGAGGCTTGTCTGAGCTTGAAGTTTCTTATCGATCGTCCGGGCCAGTGGCGAAATATTGGCTTCTATACCCTCGATAGTCTCCTTCAATGCTCTTATCTCCTGGCTGAGAGAAAACATCCCCTCCTTTTTCGGCCCGAGCTTCATAAGTCCCGATGTGCAAAGAAGCTCGCCCTTCATCGTCAGAGAGTTGATTGTGGGATACTGAAGCCACAGTTCGACAGCGGTTTTGATATCTTCGACGATGACGGCTTCTTCAAACTGCGGAAAGGAATCCTTGATCTTTGAGTCGGGCTGGATAGCTGCCTTGAGAAGTCCGATGACTCTTGGGTCCTTTTCGACCTCCTTGGGGACTGAGCCCTTCCTATGGGAAGAAAACAAAAAGTAATTCCCCGCCGGCTTCTGCTGTGGCAGATTCTTGAGGAAATCTTCGACAGAGATAAGATTCGCCTTAGCCTCTTCTTTCCAGAAGACATCGATGAGGAGCGCGTGGTCTGGGTCAGTATCGATCAAATCGGCCAGGATCCCCAGGGAGCCAGGGATTTTGGCGGCGAGATCCTGACTCCGTTCTTTCTCTTCCAGCTTTTCCAATGCCTGCAGATGATGGATGTTTTTGTCCTTCTCTTTTTCCAGATCTTCAAGTTGATCTTGGAGATTAGCGATCGCGGAGCCGAGCTGATCGTGCGTCGCCTGCACATTTGCGGTATCTTGCGTTTTCTTTTCTAGGTTTTTCTGAAGCTGTTCCAGGTCAACCGTGTTTTGTTTGATCGCAGAGTCTTTTTCATCGACGAGGTTCTTTTCGCTATCGATCTGAGATTTAAGTTTAGCCTCCTGACGCAAGATCAGTTCGATCTCTTTTTCGTAACTGCTGGCATCATTTTTTATTTCTGTCTGGATAGCTAGTTTTTCAAGGAGTTCATTGCGGAGGAACTCGATCTTTTCTTGTTTTTTCTTCAGGTCATCGTCTGAGACCTGTGTATCCTGAGAGATCTCCTCCAGTTCTTTCTGTTTTTGTTCGAGCACTCGATTCAAGCTAAGGATTGTGTCTTCCGATGCTGTTTTCTCCTCCTCCAGTGCGATATTTTCTTTCTGGAGCTCCTCCCTGTCCTTTTTAGCTTTAGCTCTGTTCTCAGCAAAATAATCGATGCGTTTTTCTTCCTTGTCCTGATCCGATTCTAAACGGGAGAGTTGAGTTTTGAGGGAAAAGAAGTCTTCCTTTTCCTGTTTGTTAGATATCTCGATCTCCCAGACCTCTTTCCGTTTTGAAGCCAGCTGTCTCTCCACTGATTTCAACTGCGCAATAAGGTCTTGCTCTTGTTCTAAGCTTCGTCTGTAGTTACTGGCTGTTTCTGCTTGAGTTTTTTCAAGCGTGTGAATTTTCTCCCGGAAAAGGAAAAGGGTGTACTCCCGGATCGTCTCTCTTAATTGTCTGTACCGAATTGCGGATCCGGCTTGTCTTTTGAGTGAATTCTTTCCTCGAGCTACTTCCGCAATGATATCTTCCAGCCGGTCCATGTTCTGTTCGCTGTTTTCCAGCTTTTTCTGTGCCTGCTTCCTTTTGTCTTTGTAAAAGGCCGTACCGGCGGCCTCCTCGAGGAGCTGTCTCTTTTCAAGGGGTTTTGATGAGAGAAAAAGGCCGATACTTCCTTGTTCGATGACAAAATATTCTGTCTCAGCGATGGCCTTCTTCCAGAGATGGTCATGGATATCTTTAAGTCTGGAGACCTTACCGTTCATCCGGTACTCGCCCTCGCCTGATCGGAAAAAACGATGGTTTATGATAAGATCTTCGTCCCCATCTCCCAGGATGAGGTTGACATCTGCCATACTCACGGGGGGTGTTTTTGTGTTCCCGTTGAATATGATGTCACTGCCCCTTTCCCCTCTGAGGGCTTTTAGACGTTTTCCGCTCAGAACCCAGAGGAGGGCATCGACGATGTTACTTTTTCCTGTTCCATTGGGACCCACGATAGCTGTGATGCCTGGATGGAAGACAACCTTGGTTCTTTCTGAGAAGGATTTGAATCCTTGGAGCTCCAGTCGCTTGATGATCATGTTCTACACTTCCTGTTTCTCTTGACAGTTTATTGGATTTTTATTAAGAATGATATGGTCAATTATCATAGAATAGATATTGTATTCAAATTGACTATCTTTGCAAGGAGCCAGTGTAGCTCAGCCGGTAGAGCAACTGATTCGTAATCAGTAGGTCGGGGGTTCAAATCCCCCTGCTGGCTCTCCTATACTCCTTATTTTACAATTGTCTTCCTCATTATTAAGTCCAATTTTGCCTGATGATGCAAGTCTTGGCATTTTTTGACCGAAATGGCCAATAAGTGACCAAACTCTACTCCGCAGAAACTGGCTATGGATGCCTCCGAATGCACCAATTATACAGGGCAAAAGTGCCATAATGGATTATGTGCAACCTTACTTTGGGCAATTTACTACACATCGCAATTTTTTGATTGAGGAGATTAAGGTAGCTGGTGACTTCGCTTTTGCACGAATTGTTTCTAAGGAAAAGTATACGCCCAAAACAGGAGAAGGCGAGTCTATGGAGTCAAATAACAAAGGCATCTTCTTGCTTCAACGTATGTCTGATGGAACATGGTTGTGTACTCATTGTATGTGGAACAGCATCGATCCACTTCCAACATCATAAGAAAATCAGTAGAAGGAGGTTAGAATTGAAAAAACTTTGTATGATTCTATCTTTAGCTCTGATATTATGCTTTGTGGTCGGCTGCCAGGACAAGGAAGCGATGGCAGAGATTGAAGCGATAAAAGCCCAGGTAGAGGTTGAGGAGCAGAATAAGGAGCTTGTTAGGCGTTATGCTGAGGCAGAAGATAATGGGACTCTCTTGGACATCATAGATGAAATTGTATCTCCAGATGTTATAAATCACTTTCCAAATGGTTACACTAAAAAAGGTATCGATTACATTAAGAAGAGCAATCCTCAATTCTATAAGGCTTTCCCAGATATGAAGCATACAATTGAGTTCCAAATTGCTGAAGGCGACTTGGTTGCTACACGTTATATTTGGAGGGGAACTCATAAAGGGAACTGGATGGGAATTGAACCAACAGGCAAAGAGGTAACTTTTACAATACTCAATGTCAGCCGAATAAGGGATGGAAAAAGAGTAGTGGAGAAATAGATTCTTATCTATAAGCCTCACGTAGTTTGAGTCTTTTGTATACGGTCCAACTTTTGGCTGGATAAAGCAGCTGTTCTTACTTACGCTAGCGATTTTTTAATTTCCGAAAAGCGGGAAGGTAGGTAAGAAGATACAGAAGCATTAAGTGAACATCTACATACAAAAACAATGTCATAAAGAAATATCTATTAATATAATCAAGCGGTCCTGAGGTTAAAATAATCTGAACAATAATAGTGATGAGGACAATCAAAATCAACAACAGAATCCTTATTTGAGTAAGAGTAATAATCGGCTTTGGTGAATCTACTAATGTCACCATTAAAAGAAGAAAAGCAAAACTGAATATTAGGGCTGGCAGGTGTATGCTGCTGAAGTTGCTATTGAAGGGATTTGCATAATACAAGAACACATCCACAAAAGGATAACTGCCTTCAACTGGACTTGGAGTTCTCATTTGATAGGCTAAGATGCCAATCAGACAGAAACTTATTGGAAAGTAACAGAGAACTAGTATTGATTTGGCTACTATTCTTTTAAGTGAGGTTACATTCCTGGGTGAACTCATTATCCCCTCTCTACTAAAGATACTACTCCTATTAACAAAAAATTCAATGTGTAAAACTGATTTGTTTGAATGCGTGAAGGAATATTTCTCTCACGGAAAAAGTAATCCGTAGGGGTAAGCTCTATCGTTTCGGATATTGTGGCATGACAGTGATTTTTGTTGACATGGATAGCCAGGTTTGATTCAATTATCACAAGAAAATAGGCTTCTTTATCGAAAAGAAGGAGGGAAGATGAACCGTCATCTCAAAATCTTTTTTATGTGTTTTTCTATCGTGTTTCTGCTTGTGGGATGTGGAAAAAAGGGAGAAGAACCAGTTGATGTAGTGGAAAAAGAAGCAGAGCCAACCATAATTGTTGATAATGCCATTTCTGCTGATGGTGTTTCTATTGCATATGAGGTGAGAGGAAAGGGGGAGCCAGCCATTGTTTTTATTCATGGTTGGTGCTGTGACCGAAGCTATTGGAAGGAACAATTGACTCCCTTCGCTCAGAAGTTCAAAGTAGTGGCTATTGACCTTGCAGGTCATGGGGAGTCAGGATTTGACCGCAAAGAATGGACAATGGGGGCGTTTGGGGAAGACGTTGTTGCGGTTCTAAATAAGCTTAACCTTGGACAGGTTGTTCTTGTTGGACATTCTATGGGAGGGCCAGTAATATTAGAAGCTACAAGGCGTATGCCCAAACGCGTTATAGGATTGGTTGGAGTCGATACTCTTCAAAACTTCGAAGATAAGTTTACTCAAGAACAAATTGATGATATGTTTACTCCTTTGCATTCCAATTTCGCTGAAGCTACCAGAAACTTTGTACGCACCATGTTCACGCCCACTTCAGATTCTGCTGTAGTCGAAAAAATAGTGGTTGATATGTCTTCCGCTCCTCATGATGTTGGTATAGGTGCTTTGGAAGGTTATGTTGATTTCCAAAAAAATGAAATAAAACGGGTACTTCAGGAAGTGAAAGCCCCGATAACATGCATCAATTCTGATAGGAATCCTACAAACGTTGAAATTAATCAGCGTTATGCACCCTCTTTCAAGGCAAAGATTATGTCTGGAGTCGGGCATTTCAATATGATGGAAGATCCCGAAACATTCAATCGCCTGCTTGAAGAGTCTATTCAAGAATTTGTTCAGATGGCAGAGCTTGAAGCCATGAAAGCCCAGACTGAAGTTGAGGAGAAGAATATAGAATTAACAAAACGTTGGGTTGAGGAAATGGATAAAGGTAACTTGACATATGTTGTCAAGCCAGATTAGATTGTTCTCCAATCCTAATGCCAAATCAAATTTGAAGGAGTAAAAGAAGATGCCCAAATTAAGATTTTTCACCATTATCTGTATGAGTCTTTTATTAGTTTTTGTTTACGGATGTAATAAAGGCTCTAATGAAAGTGAGGTCGCTGAAGCAAATATGCACGAACATGAGCATGGAGAACAAGCGGGACATGAACACGAACAAGGAGAACATTCAGAAGAGGGCGAAGAAACTGGCGCTCGGATTGCCAAAGACGGAACCCACGATGAAGTCCGAAAAGGAGTACGGTTAATTTTAACTTTTGATAATGAATTTTCTTCTTTCATAGGAACTGTAGAGAATGTAACTGAAAAGACTGTTTCCAGAGTCCGTATCGAAGTTCACCTTTCTAACGGAAATGAATTGGGTCCAACAGCACCTATCGACCTTGCACCTGGGAAAAAAGTAGATGTGGGACTATCAGCAGAGGGACAGTCATTTGACTGGTGGAATGCCCATGCAGAGGCAGGTGCATCCGAACATTGATGCAGAGGAGAATCGCCAGAAAAGGAGTAACAGTCAAAGCTGACTTAATAATATCTTATGAGTTGTGTCTTGATCCATGCTTCCGATATGTCGTTCCGATCCTATGCCCTTCGCTCGAGTCGGTCGCAAAGAGCTCAAAGTCGGCTGCAAGAGCTGGAATCTTCATGCCGATATATGATTCGATTGCCTCGAGATGATCGGCTGTGCCTTCACTGGCGAATGATATGGCTTTTCCGGAATTTCCTGCGCGGGCTGTCCGCCCGATCCGATGCACATAATTTTCACAATCCTGGGGAATATCATAGTTGATGACCATTTCCAGGTCGTCGATCTGGAGTCCGCGGGAGGCAACATCGGTTGCGACGAGAATCGCGAATTTTCCTGCCTTAAAATTATCCATGATCTTTAGTCTTTGGCTTTGAGGCAGGTTTCCGGTTAGATATTGGGAGCGGAAGCCATTGATTTGCAGTTTCTTGGACAGGCGGAGTGCCGCATGCCGCATATTCGTGAAAATCAAGGCGTTCTGAGGAGCTTGGGCTTTAAGAATCCCCAACATGAGATTCATTTTAATATGGCTTTTCACATGATAGATTTCTTGACTAATATTATCGACTGTCAACTTGTCAGGTGTGACTTCAACCAGCGCGGGATTGTTCAAATATTCGGCGGCGATTCTTTTGGATACTCGGTTCAACGTCGCACTGAAAAGCATGGTTTGCCGTTTATTGCGGGGAGGCATCTTTTGAAGCAGATTTTTGATGTCCGGAAGGAATCCCATATCGAACAAACGATCGGCCTCATCGATGACCAGAAATTTGATGTCTCTCAAGTTTAAATGGCCCCGCCTGCTTAAATCCAGCAACCTTCCCGTCGTGCCGATGACTATATCCAGGCCTTTTTTCAATGATGCCAATTGCTTCGTATAGCCCACTCCTCCAAAAAAGCTGCCGATTGTGAATCCCATATGGCGGTTCAGAAGCAAGGCTTCTTTTTCTATCTGTACAGCCAGTTCGCGGGTTGGGACAATGATCAGGGCTTTTTTTCCTTGGGGCATGCCACTCTGACTCATCCGCTCAAAAAGAGTGATCAGAAAAGCTGCGGTTTTACCGGTTCCTGTTTGGGATTGAACAGTCACATCCTTTCCTCCCAAAGTTATAACTAAGGTTTGTTCTTGGACGGCTGTCATTTCTTTATAGCCTCTATCCGCAATCCCCTGAAGGAGACTGGAATCGAGTTTTAATTCATTAAAATTCATTTGATAACCTTTATAATTGGTTTAAAACATGAGGGGATGAATGTCAGAGGATATTATCGTTCGGGTGGGAAAAACAATTCGCTTTGACTATTTTTTACCTGATGTTTAAAAAATATTATACCTCAAACATAAATATTTAGCAAGAAGACGAATCGAATCATCTATAATCTAACCGTAGAGGTATCATCTTGTCATTTAAAAA
>CAZXJE010000045.1:0-16309 GCA_964640835.1 uncultured Eubacteriales bacterium | reverse complement strand
TGAATTAAATTCTGAGTGAAGCCACAGCGGGGCGGCACAGAGTGCCGCCCTTTTTTTTTGTCTATTCTCTTTGTGTGATGTAGTATAGTCTCATCTTCGAGCGATGCGGACGTTGATTCTTTGTCTTGTCTATGCCTTGGTGATTTTCCTCGCCATCCCCCTTTTCATTTTTTGTTTTGTGATAAGATGGCGAATCCCTATGCTTCTTTTGGGAAAAGCGGCCATTGCTGCAGGTCCAAAGATCTTAGGGATTCAACTGGATGTATCCGGCCGGGACTCCGTGGATAGGGTAAACCCAAGCGTGTTCATGGCCAATCATCTGAGTTTCCTCGACGGTCCTCTGCTTTTTTATCTCATTCCACAAGTCGTGCGTGTGATCATTAAAAAAGAGATCTTACATATTCCAATCATCGGATGGGCCATGGGATTTGTAGGATTTGTCCCGGTTGACCGAAAGGGACTGAAATCAGGCCGCAGAAGCATCGAACGGGCGACAAGATTGATAAAAACTAAAGGATACTCCTACTTGATCTTTCCGGAGGGAACAAGGAGTCGCGACAGGAAGATGCAGTCGTTCCATCGCGGCGCATTTTTCCTTGCCATAAACAGCAAGACCCCTATTGTTCCGATAACAATAGAGGGCACTTATAGTCTGATGCCGAAGGGGAGTCCTTTAACAAAGAAGGGGAAAGTGAGGGTGATTTTCCACAAGGCTGTTTCCGTAAATGGCCTTACTCAAGAGGATATGCCTGCTCTCATGGAACATGTCCGAGCTAAAATCCGGGCTGGTTTCCAAACGGCATCAAATCCTTGATTGTCAGCACCCCAGCGTCGGTTCTTGGTATTCGGCAAGATCATTTAAAAGTAAGAAGCAGAAAATAGGTATTTGAAATTTTACGCTTGAAATGGCAATAATAGGGATAGAAAGAGAGAAGGAGAGAAGATGACTTATGAAAAAAGAATACATGAGCTCACTCAAGCCATGAGCTCATTCTTCGAAAAAAATGGTGAAATTTTTTCACAGGTCGTTCTTGAGGTGACAGAACGCCTAAACAGAGATCAAAAAATCCTCATTTTCGGCAATGGTGGCAGCGCCTCTCAGGCCCAGCATTTTGCTGCAGAATTGGTGAATAAATTCCTGCTCGAGCGACCTGCCATTCCTGCAATCTCGCTCACCACAGACACCTCTGTGCTTACTTCCATCGCCAATGACGAGAGTTTTGACACTGTTTTCAGCCGACAGGTCGAGGCCCTGGGCAAAAAAGGAGATATCGCTTTAGGCTTGACCACAAGCGGAAATTCCCCCAATATCATCCGAGCTGTGCAGACTGCTAAAGAATGTGGCCTGTTCACGATCGTGCTCACCGGGGAAGGCGGGGGAAAAATAGGCCCCTTTCCCGATATTCTGTGTGATGTCCCATCGCCCCACACTCCTGTCATCCAGGAAGTCCATCTTCTCCTTCTGCATCTTTTAGCTGAGGAGGTTGAAAGGTCCATGGATTCATGATTCTTTTACTCTGTGCGGTGTTAAGGCAATGAGGTGTGCGTCAGAGCTAGCGCCTGAAACCACCCCGGCGCGGCCTGGACTTGAACTCAGTGATCTCGGGAGCCTTTGCTTCAGCTTCTGGGCCTTCAGGGACGAAGACTTTAGTTGACCTTCCGCTCTTGTCGATGCGGTAAGACCGCTCCGCGGCATAAAGGATCTCATCGCGAAGCCCCTCGCTTGCGATCTCTTCGGTATAAACTTTTCTCCCTTCGACCAGGTCTGCAATATATTCTCCTATCTTCTCGTCAGAATAGTACTTGCGAAGGTCCCATTCCTCAAGCCCCTGTCCTTCTGTTTGCCTGATCTCCTTCGTTCCGAGCAAACTCTTCTCGTAGTGATTCGTTCCGCGCAAATCTCCCCTTTGGATCTGGGCCATGAGGTTGATAGGAACACGGCTCACTTTGCGCACCTGCCTTTTTTTTGTGATCCCATTCTCTTCATAAGTCTCGATGATCTCTCCGATCCCCCCTGTGTTGTACTGCATGAATTTTACTTTACCCGGGTAGTTGCTTACAAGAGTCATGATAATTTCATAAAAACGGTTCACCTTGTTGGCCTTGGAACCGACGATAAACGGGTCTGTTCCTACGATGCGTACCGATTCTCCGGCCTTGAGCGGCTGACTGGCATAACTGTGAGTGCTTTCTCCCCATAGGTAGGCGAGGGCCGCCTGCTCTGGCGTAAGCTCTTGAGCGAAGGACATGACGGTATTTCTTCGGGTGATAAAAGCGAATATAAGACCATCAAGATTTTCCAATGTGGGAAGGTCGATAGATTTGGAGAAAATGGGAACCATCCTTCCCTTTATTTTGACTTTGAGCTTTTTGCGGTTGATCACTGACCGGCCGTTGGCTGTGAGACTCTCATCCAGGAAGTCCACCTCTCCGTTGGACTTGATCATGACGTTCTCATAGAGAGCCGTTTTATCCACAAGGGCATTGTACATGGCCTCCTGAAATTCCTTCTCCACATCTGTTTTTACAAAGAAATTGTTCTCTGATCCCAAAGCTGAACCGTCTTTGCGCAGGAAACAGATGTCGTCTTGCGTCACGAGAGTCTTTTCTCCCTTTTGATAATCAAGGCCGAGCTGGTGGCAGGACCATGTGGATTTTCCGGTCGCTGTGAGCCCGAATAAAAAAACTCCGAAAGTCTTCAATTTTCCGTCTGTACCTCGAACTGTGACGATCTTTGTGCCCGCATGTAATCCGAGCATGCCCAACTGGTCGGCTGTCCACATGGCCTGACGGAGGAAGCCTTTTTTGTCCTCACCCATGTAATCGGTCCCCAGGGCTATGTTGATGTTCTGTTCCGGGAGGACTAGAACTTGTTGACGCAGAGGATGTTCTTCGGGAATGTGGATCATGGTGAATTCTGGCCCGGGTCTTTTCCCTGGTTTGAACATGGTTGTCCCCCACATGTAGGCCAGGCGGTAGTTGATGAGGTCTGCCTCAGAGATATAGAGATTGCACACAGGATTATAGGAATCGTTCTCGCCCATCCGTCGTCGAATATGGCAGATCGGAAGAGTCTTCACCAAATGCAGCACTTTGTCCAACTCTTCTGGGGCTTTGGCGATGATCACTTCCTGCTGGGGGGTGAGGTGTGGAAGCCTTACTGCTTCGCTGCCAAGATACACGGTTTTTGGGGCGATGCGGCTGGAGATCGCACAGCGCCACCCATAAGATCCGTAAACTGTTTTGATGCCCACGGATTTCGCCCGTGGCTCGAGCCATTTGAGATCCACGGATTTGACATTCGGGCCTTTCAGAGCCTTATTGAGCTCCTCTGAAAATTGGCTATAGACATTTTCGTTGTAGATCTTTTTATCGTTCATTCCTAAATCTCTAATACAACATCACTCAAACTCGATATTCCCTCAAATCCTATTGCCTTAAGCTCAAAATCTCAACCAGATCCTGGTTCTGTTTGTGCTTCGCCCGTAAGGATCCTTTTCAGGTCCTCAGAGGACGCGACTCCGCTGTTAAAAAGGTAACACTCTGTGCTTTCCAGCAAGCGCCGGAAAAAATTCCTTTCGAGCTCCATCCTTTCTGGAGTCACAACCACCATGTGCGGGTTGTAGAATGGCTGATTCCGGGCCGGACCCAGCTCTCTTTGTACTCCGAAAATTTCGCCCTGCTCCATTATGCGCAGAGCATGTTCTGTTTCTGTCTTCACGAACGGTGGGGAGACATTGTCGTTCCGGAGCAGGAACAACCAGTGGAGAGATGTGCGTTTTACGTGTTTGGCGGGCCCCCCTATCCAGTACGGATCGAGGAGAGCGAAGGCCTTTTTAGAAGCTGTGTAACAGAATGGAGAGCCACGGTCCAACCGGCAATCATCCAACTGCAGACACTTCTCGTTCTGGCAGGCTTCCTTGTGCACGATGATGTTCTCGCATTTGCTGTTGTCGAAGAGAGGTGCAAGATCGGGGTAGGATTCCACGGCGTTTGTGGCCATGAAAAGCTTCCTCTCGACAGAATCCGCTACAGCAGTACCACCAGAGTACCTGGCGAAAACGGTATCATTGGAATGAAGCCGGAATCTTGGGTCTTGGAGGAGGGAGAAAAAGAGCTCTGTTTTTTTTGTACCTTTGGGTCCGATTAAAACGACTCCGCGACCGTCTATATCTGCGACCATTCCTCGAATGGAATGAACACTGAACAGCCTTTCGGACACATCGGTCACAAGGCCTAGTGCAAGGCTGCGGAGAGGGCCGTAATTATCGGCATTGACGAGCACGCCGGTTTTTGTTTCGGAATTGTAGTAAGTGCGGGATTCTCGCCCCGCTATATTGTCCACCGCATAGATAATGCCGTGCGGTTCCAGGTCGGCCTCCAGCTGTGCGGGGTACCAGTTTTCCATCCAAAAATCGTAAAGGTGAGAGACATTGGTACGCAATTGGACGATAACACCGTTGATGTTGGCATTCCATTCGAAGTAATTGGCGTAGCTGAGATGGGACTCCATCTCGGCGATTAGGGCATCCCTCATCTGGATCGAAATGTTTGAATCTACAGGCGCAGATTTTTTAAAATGTGTCATTGTGTTGTTTAAAGCGACGCGTTTGACCTTTTTCGCCGTCTTCAACCGGGAGAGAGCATCGATGACCCTATCCATCGCTTTTTCGATGTTTTCCATGGAAGTGGCAAAGCTCAGCCGGATGAAGTCATCAGCCCCGAAGGCATCACCCGGGACAACGGCCACATTGGCCTCTTTGAGGAGGTAGTAGGCCATGCCGTATGAATTGCGCAGTGGTGTGTTGTTGAACTCTTTATCATAGTAAGCCGAGAAGTTCGGGAAAAGGTAGAATGCCCCTTGCGGTTTAAAACATGACACCTTGGGTATCGATTGCAGCCGGGTCAGGGCATAGTTTCTTCTCCTCTGGAATTCGGACACCATTTTCGAGACTTCATATTGAGGGCCGGTCAACGCCTCCAGGCCTGCTTTTTGTGACACTGAACAGGCGTTGGATGTCGTGTGACTCTGGATCTTTGCCATGCCATTGATAATGTCTGAAGGCCCGGCGGCATAACCCAAACGCCATCCCGTCATCGAATAGGATTTGGACAAGCCGTTGATGATAACCGTTTTTTTCTTAATGTCCTCTCCTAAAGACGCAAAGCTGTGGAAGCGAAAGTCTTCGTACACCAACTTGTCGTAGATCTCATCTGCGATAACGTACACATCCTCTTCCAGGATGATATCTGCCAGAGCTTCGAGCTGGTGCCTTGTGTAGGCAGCTCCTGTCGGGTTAGAGGGGTTGTTGAGGATAAGAGCTTTGGTTGCTGGCGATATGGATGATTTAAATCTGTCCGGTGTCAGTAGAAAACCGTCCTCTTCTCGTGTGGAGATGATAACGGATTTTCCCTTTGCCAGCGAGACAGCATGGGGATAAGTGACCCAGTAGGGGGCCGGAATAATAACTTCGTCGCCTTCGTTGATCAGGGCCTGGATGAGGTGATAGAGGGAACTTTTCGCTCCTGTCGAAACAATGATCTCATTTGTTTCATAGGTGAGTCCGTAATCTTCCTTCAGCCGCGAGATGATGGCATCCTTGAGGGGCGGGATCCCGTCAGCCTGAGTGTACTTGGTGAAATTTTCTTCGATGGCCTGAATCCCTGCGGCTTTGATGTTGTCCGGCGTAGGGAAGTCGGGTTCGCCGACGCTCAAGTCGACAATGTCCACCCCGGCTGCAATCATGGCTTTGGCTTTGGTTGTCACCTTCAGGGTGGGAGATTCACCAATTTGATTTGCCTTTTCTGATACCATGATACCTCTTTTTCAGATGTAAGATTACTCTTCGTCTTCGGTTTTTTCTTCGATTTTGAATTTTTCCTGAAAATACTTCTTAAGGTCAATCCCTGTGAGAGACTCCACAACATCCGGCATCTGGGCGAGAATATCAGCAACCTGGGATGTGATCTTGGTGGCTCCTGTCCCCTTGTCGCCACCCACAAGCACGATCTTATCGACTTTAGAGAGTGGTTCAGCTACTGCTCTGGCCAACTCTGGAAGGTTCTGCATATACATCTCGAAGATTGCGGCTTGGTTGTATTTCTCCCACGATTGGGCTCGCTTCATCATCGTTTCAGCCTCGGCCAGGCCTTTCTGTCTGATTTTCTCTGCTTCTGCGACGCCTTCGAGCTTAAGAGCTTCTGATCTTCCCTTGGCTTCTGCGTGAATGCGGAATTCTTCGGCTTCGGCTTCAGCCTTGATCTGGTATTTCCGTGCATCGGCAGGTTTGATAACACTGGCATCGAGTTCCTTTTCTCTGCGCTTGATCTCCAATTCCTCTATCTTAATGGCCTCTTCTTTTTCGATGAAGTTCACTTTCCCCTCTTCTCGCTTGATCTCTTGATTCAGACGAAATCGTTCGAGCTCGTAAGCGAAATCCGCATGTGCTTTTTTTTGGTTAACGTCGACTTGTGATTCTGCCTTCTTTGCTTCGTTTTCCCATTGAGATTTGGCAATGAGTGCATCTGCATTCAATCGGGCGATTTCCCCTTCTTTGCGGGCTTGCGATGATTTGATCATGGCCTCTTTTCCTGTCTCCGCTTCGGCGATCTCTGCATCCCTCTTGGCTGCTGCGATGTGAGGTTTGCCCAGGGCATCCAGATATCCCTGTGTATCGCTAATCTCTTTGAGCGCGAAAGATATCAGGGAGAGCCCCATCTGGGTGAATTCGGTTTCCACAGATTGAGTGACTTTATCAGCAAATTCCTGCCGTCCCCTGTATATCTCTTCCACGGCCATAGTGCCGATGGCGGCTCTCATCTTGCCATCCAGGATCGTCCCTGCCACATCCCGGATCCCATCTTTCCCGGATCCCAGGAACTGTTCGGCAGCGCGGTCTATGGAAGGCTCATCGGATTTGATCTTGACCTGAGCTGATGCTTCAGCCATGATAAGGATCCCTCCATGCGTGAGCACTTCTGGCGTCTTGATGCTCAAATTGATGACGTCAATGGGTAAGACGTCCACAGTTTCTAAAAACGGCCAGACAAAGGTGCCACCTCCTAAACGGTAGCGATACCCAACCTTTTTTTTTGTGCCGTCAGGAGTAAGGATTGATTTTTTCCTACCGCCGGAGATGATCAGGACTTCATTGGGGCCGACCTTGCGGTATTGTTTAGAGAAAAGGAGTGCGAGTAAAACTAGAAAGACGATTATGATTCCGATTAATACCAATGTGGAGACTAATGACATCTCATCCTCCTTGGCAGATTGCCCTTATTTATGTAGTGGTGAACACTATCCACCCGATAAGGGTAAAAAATTTGAAGAAACAAACATATTACCCTTAAAGTTGAATATTTACAAGTTAAATATTTCTTTAAAATATTCAATCGTCCTAACAAGACCCTCTTCGAGTCCGATCTTCGGCATCCAATGGAGTTTGACATCGGCGTTGGTAATATCGGGGCATCTTCGGGGAGGATCATCTTGAGGCATGGGCCCGTGAACGATTCGGGATGAGCTGGATGTGAGTTCTATGATTTTTTCTGCCAGAGCGAGGATCGTGAATTCATCCGGGTTCCCTAGATTGACCGGACCGATGAAGTCATCGAGTCCCATCATATTTATTAGCCCCTCGACAAGGTCGGACACATAGCAGAAGGAGCGCGTCTGAGATCCGTCGCCATAGACGGCAAGAGGTTCTCCTCTCAAAGCCTGAACGATGAAATTGCTGACGACACGACCGTCGTCGATAGCCATCCGTGGTCCGTATGTGTTGAAGATCCGGGTGATCTTGATGTCGACTTTGTTCTGTCTGTGGTAGTCCATCATCAGTGTTTCGGCAACTCTTTTTCCTTCATCGTAGCAACTCCGAAGACCTATGGGATTGACATTCCCCCAGTAGTCCTCGGATTGTGGATGGACTTCGGGTGAACCATAGATCTCCGAGGTGGAGGCGAGCAGGATGCGCGCTTTGGTCCGCTTGGCTAAGCCAAGCATATTGATGGTTCCCATGACGTTTGTTTTGATGGTTTTAATCGCATTGTACTGGTAGTGGATGGGAGAGGCAGGACAGGCAAGGTGATAGATCCTATCCACTTCGACGAGAATTGGATGGATAATGTCATGTCGAATCAGCTCAAAGTAGGGATGAGCGAAGAGATGCCTGATGTTATCCTTACTGCCAGAGAAAAAGTTGTCGATACAGAGGATGTCTTCGTCTCTTTCCAGAAGTGCTTCGCAGAGATGGCTGCCCAAAAAGCCGGCGCCCCCAGTCACTAAGATTCGGTTCATTTGAGTTTCTCCTGTTCTTTCCTGAGCGTTCATCGATGGTGGTTCGATCAATTGTATGCCATAAACAGAGGGCTTTTTTGCTTTAGGATTTCTCTTTGCGCGGTGATGAGGGATTGGATGCCGTTATCGGCAAGATCCAACAGGGCATTAAATTCCTTTTTGGTGAACGGTGTTTTTTCGGCGGTGGCTTGGATCTCGACAATCTGCCCGGAGTCAGTTTCCACGACATTCATGTCTGTCTCAGCGTTGGAATCTTCGCTGTAATCCAGGTCCAGCAGCATATTGCCCTCCACGATGCCCACACTCACAGCGCTGACAAGATGTTTAAGGGGCATCTGGTCGATGACCTGGTTGTCCATCATTTTTTTCAGGCTCAGGGCTAACGCCACACATCCAGCTGTGATCGATGCCGATCGAGTTCCTCCATCGGCTTGTATAACATCACAGTCGATGATGACAGTCCTTTCCTCCAGAATCCTGAGATCGGTCACAGCACGTAGTGATCGTCCGATGAGACGCTGGATCTCCTGGGTCCTGCCGGAAATGCGCCCAGGGGTTCTCTCTCGATTGGTCCGTACCTCAGTAGAGCGAGGAAGCATGGAGTATTCCGCCGTGATCCATCCCTTTCCGCTCCCCTTCAGGAATCTGGGGACTTTCTCATCAATAGTTGCTGTGGCCAGGACTTTTGTTTTTCCCATTTCGATAAGAGCAGAACCATCGGCAAATTCCATATAATCTGGCATGATGGTAATCGGTCTTGTAACGTCAAATTTGCGGTCGTTAGTCCTCATGATCGTTGTCCTCATCACAGTAAGGTTTCTTTGAATTATAAAAGGATAATATAACACTCATAACCAAAGTTCAAACCTTTAGATTTTAGGCTGAGTGCGCCATCTGTCATGGAACCAGAGCCAGAATTCGGGCTTATCGCGGATTTGATCTTCGATGATTTTTGTGCATTCCTGAGTGATACGTTGAACATCGGCACTATGGTCTCCCGTAGGAGTGAATTCAAGACACTCCAGCATCTGGACATGATATCCTCCCGAAGCTGTCGGCAAGCAAAAAGCGGGAATAATGGGGGCGCCCGTCCTGAGATGAAATGTGGCCAGGGCCGGCGTTGTCCCCGCCAGCTTGCCGAAGAAATCGACAAAGATAGCCTGGTCATGGAGAACATTTTGGTCTATAAGGATAGCCACGATCCTGTTTTCTTTGAGGGCCCGCAGGGTATGGCGCGTGGCCTGTTGTTTGTAGATGACTTTTGCACCAAAGCCTTCCCGGATGGCAAGGAGTTCATTTTCGAGACGTCTGATATCCAGAGCCCTGGCGATGACGTTGAAGTCCCCCAGCTTGGAGAGCGAAATAATCCCCAATTCCCAGTTTCCATAATGAGCTGTGAGGACCAGAGCTCCCTTCCCTTTCTCAAGAGCATTTCGGACATGTTCTTCGCCATCCATGCTGAGCAGTGCTTCTTTTTTCTCTTCAGATAGGCTTGAAAACTTTATTATGTCAAAGAGAACTTTGCCGAAATGTTCAAAAGAGCTCTGTGCTATCCGTTTCTTATCCGCTCTGGAAATCTTTTCTCCGAAGGCGATGTGCAGATTTTTAAGGGCAATTCCTCGGTGCTTCTTATCGAAACAATACACGGTACGCCCTAATATCCGTCCAAGTGTCAGACAGACTTTACGGGGGAGAAGTCTAATGAGACCTTTAAATCCAAGGAATAGCACATGAACAACCTTGTGTCCTGTTTTATGCATCAGGATGGCCTCTCCTTTTGAGCATTGAAAATGCTCTCGCAAAAAACTCCTTATCTGTTTGGATGCCGATCTTTAGGTAATACGTCGGGATATCTTGGAGCACTTTGCTATCTTTGATCTTGATAGCATCTTTTTCTGTTGTGAGACAGATATCTGCCTTCTGTGCGTTGAAAAACTCGACGATTTGTTTCATGGACTCTAATGGATAGGGATGATGGTCGGGAAACGAGACGAAATGGATTGGCTTTATTCCCGCGCGTTCGAGGAGCGTACGGAATCTCTCTGGACGTGCAATTCCGCAAAATGCGAGCACCCGTTTTCCCTCTAAGACCGATACGGATTCCTCTATTCTGTCCAAATTATAGAAACCTTCATTGGAGACAGAATAAGAAAACGTGTCCACATCTTGCAGGTTGTGAAGAACGCCCTGGTCCGTTTTGGTGTCAGGATCTTCTTTGAGCAGCAGGATATCGGCACGCTTGATGGAGGAGAGGGATTCCCGCCGTGGAAGATCTTCTGAGGGATTGTGGAGGACGATATCGAGATCCCTGTAGAGACGCCGGTGTTGAAATCCATCGTCAAGGATCGCGACATGGAAGCCCATGTCGTATGCCTTTTCACAGGACTTCAGGCGGTTTTTTCCTACAAAAACTCCTATCTCTGGATAATTCAGGGAAACCATAAAAGGCTCATCCCCGGATTCCGCCCAGGTGCCCGATCGGTTTTTTCCGTCAGAAAGGACTCCGCCAATCCGCTCCCACTTTCCCTTGTATCCGCGTGTTATGACTGCAGGTTTGAAACCATTCTTTAGGAGGGCAGCGACTAGGGTCAAAACGAGTGGTGTTTTTTCCGAGCCGCCAAAAGAGATGTTCCCCACACTCACAACAGCCAGCGGCCCTTTTTTTGGGCGTAAAAGTTTTATGCGGTAGAGCGCGTTTTTGGCCTGGCAACTACATTGGTAAAACAGGGACAGAAAGCGAAGAACATGTTTCATTCTCTTGGACTATACACTATTCATTTTCTGCTTTCAACCCACTGTGGCCATGTGTAAACATCGATAAAACCGTGATGGCATGAATTCGCAATGCGCAGTTAAGTGTTCCAATTGTGTGGTGGAGAAAACCGTGAGAAGGGCTCTAGGCGGGCATGATCCCTTGCTATGTAGGGTCCGTTCCCCGAACGGACCGTTTGGGAAACGGTCCCTACATTGGAATAGAGCCGCTGTCCTATCCTGTTGTTCGTTTTCGAAATCACCAATTGGGACACTCGGACATCATTCATCACTGTTTTGGGGATGCTTGCGCACGGAATGATGTTTTTGACAGAAGGGATTTGCTTGTGATATTTATACACCAGTCAAAGATTTTGAATTTTTTGAACAAAGTATCGACATTTTTTTTGAATATTTCAGACTCGATAAGGGAGGGATGAATTGATCAAAACTCTGAAAAATTCTCGGGTAGTTTTAGTTATTGGGCTGGTGTGTGTTTTTTTTCTATTTGTGGGAGCACAGAGGGAAAAAAGGGCGAACACACCGAGTATTCAGGAAAACGTTTTGGATGGACTTGAATGGCGCTGTATAGGTCCAGCGAATATGGGCGGAAGGATCGATGATTTTGCTGTGGTGGAGAGAGAACCAAACATCATATATGTAGGAACAGCCTCGGGTGGAGTCTGGAAGACCACTAACAACGGGATCACCTGGAAACCCATTTTCGATGACCAAACCACTAGTACTATCGGTGATGTAACTGTGGCCCCCTCTCAACCGGACACAGTTTGGGTAGGGACAGGAGAGCCAAACAACCGTCAAAGTTCTTCATGGGGGAATGGTGTGTACAAATCGATGGATGGAGGTGAGACCTGGAAAAACATGGGACTCGAGGACACTCATCATATCGGGCGCATTGTCATTCACCCCACAAATCCGGATATCGTTTATGTGGCTGCTCTAGGCCACTTGTGGGGCCCGAACGAGCAAAGAGGACTGTATAAAACAACGGATGGCGGGAGAACATGGACGAACACCAAGTCCATCGATATTAACACGGGATTTGTGGATGTCGCCATGGACCATGATAATCCTGGCACATTGTATGCCGCCGCCTACCAGAGGCGCCGCAGGGGATGGGGTTTTAACGGCGGAGGTCCGGGCAGCGGGATGTATAAAACGACCGACGGAGGTGAGAATTGGGTGAGATTGACCAACGGGCTGCCTGAGGGGGACTTGGGTCGTATCGGTATTGACATCTATCGCCGCGATCCCAGCATCGTCTACGCAGTCGTTGAACACAAGGGCGATGGTGGTGTGTATCGGTCTGAGGATAAAGGATCGGCGTGGACTAAAATGTCCAGCATAAATCCTCGGCCTATGTATTACAGCCAGATCCGGGTCGATCCCAACAATGACCAGAGGATCTGGGTTCTCGGTGCATCCATGTATGTCTCCGATGATGGGGGCAAGAATTTTCGAACAGACTACGTTACCCGAGTCCACGGCGATCATCATGCCATGTGGATCCACCCCAATAATTCCGATCATATGGTGCTTGGGTCGGATGGAGGCATTTACTTCTCTTACGACCGGGGGAAATCATGGGATTTTGTCAATGCCTTGCCTTTAGCACAATTCTACGAGATCGGCATCGACATGCAAAAGCCGTACTGGATTTATGGAGGACTGCAGGATAATGGGAGCTGGGGAGGGCCCAGTTCCACTTGGTTCAGGCAGGGGATCACCAATGACGAATGGATAAAGATCGGGGGCGGTGATGGCTTTTATACTCAAGTCGATCCCGAAGATTCCACCCTTATCTATGCGGAATCTCAGACCGGAAACCTCTTCCGTATCGACCTGAAAACTGGGGAAAGCAAGTCGCTAAGACCCCAGCCTGAGGAATCTTCCGAGCGCTACCGTTTCAACTGGAACTCGCCGATACTCATCTCTCCCCATGATCCCAAAACCATCTACTATGGCGGGAATAAACTGTTTACCTCAATTGACAAAGGTGAGACATGGGAGGCTACTGAGGACTTGACCACGCAGCAGGATCGGGAGACGCTTGAACTGATGGGTGTTCTCCCTGAAAAAAATACACTTTCCCGACACGATGGGATCTCTTTTTACGGGGATATCACGGCGATTTCCGAATCGCCAATTAAAGCAGGGCTTCTGTATGTGGGAACAGATGATGGGTATATTCAGGTGTCCAGAGATGGGGGCAAGACCTGGACGAATGTTGTGAGCAAGGTCCCTGGATTGCCGAAATACACGTACGTGACGCGCGTAGTAGCCTCCAAGTTCGGTGAGAGTTCGGCCTATGCCACTTTTGACAGCCACCGCAACAATGATTTTAAGCCCTATGTATTCAGAACTTCGGATTATGGAGAAAGCTGGGCAAATATATCTGCGAATCTCCCCATGGGGAGTATCGTGAACGTTATCAGGGAGCATCACAAGAACCCGAATCTCCTGTTTGTGGGAACCGAGAGGGGAGCCTATTTTTCGATCGACAGAGGGACAACGTGGACGATGTTTAAAGGAAATTTCCCCATGGTCCCCGTGGATGATATCGCCATCCATCCTCGAGAAAACGACCTGATATTCGGCACACACGGCCGCAGCGTATGGGTGCTGGATGATATCACACCCTTGGAGCAGCTCACTCCCCAGGTGCTGAAAAGCTCAAGCCATCTTTTCGATGTAAGGCCAGCGAAGATCTTCAACTCTTTTTCCCACAAGGGAAATTTGGGACATAAGGTGTTTGTGGCCCCGAATTCTCCCTTTGGTGCTGTGATCAGCTACTTTCTCAAAGGGGAGGAAAAAGATGTGAAGATTTTTATCAAGAACAGCGCCGGTGAAGTGATTCGGGAGATCGAAGGAAAAAACGAAGCCGGAATAAACCGAGTGACATGGGGCCTCCGGTATAGTCCGCCGCAAATGGGAGATATAGGGCGGATGAGCCGCTATTTTAGGGCACAGGGAGGGCCCTTTGTCCTTCCCGGGGAGTACCAGGTCTCGCTCAAGGTCGCAGATCAAGAAATGGTAAAATCCGTTGAAGTGATTAGCGATCCGCGGGTCACCATAACATTTGTAGACAGGAAAAGCCAGCATGATGCTTTGTACGCGATCTATCAGCTCATGCCCCTTATCAGTTCGGTCAGCCGAGCCACAGATAAAATACAAAAAGAGATCGCTGCGCTGAAAAGTGACCTCAAGGAAGTTCCGGATGTGCCCGAAGCGGTCACTGAAGTCGTAAAAACGGTGGATGACAAAGTCGGTGTCATCCGGAAAAAGCTGTTCGGAGACCCAGATGCGGATTATCGCAGCATGCAGGATTCGCTCAGAGGAAGATTTCTCATGTTGTATCGCTCTATCGGAGGGTACACGGGGGCGCCTACGGGAAGGCAGCTCCAGCAGATCGACAAAAATTCCGAAGCGCTGAAGGCCCTCGTGCTCGACCTCAACATGATCATTGAGACAGACATCCCCAAACTGAATAAGCTGTTGAATGAGAATGATGTGCCTCGTCTATTTGTGGGGGACCCGATAAAGTTTTAGTGCGGTTTTCTCCACCACATAATTGGAACACTCAATAACGCAGTGTGAATCCTGCCATCATGGATTAGGTGATGCTTATAGCAGACAAGATAAACTTTACTTAACGGGGGCGTTTCTTTATAATACGGAAAGATTTCCTAAGATAGGAGGCGAAGATGTTGAAAAAGACATCTGCAATAATGCTTGTTTTAGTTCTAATGGGTATCTCTTTTGGCTGTAAAGAAAAAACGCAAATTAAGGGTATTGAACTCAATGTCACGTTTGCTGAGGAACAGCTTAGCGACCACTTGATTACAGATATGATGATTGGGTGGAAAACAGGCCCGGAATTCAAGAAGATGAATCAAGACCTAAAGGTTTTTGTGCATTTCTGGCACAAGGCGAATCTTCTCTTTCAAGAAGATTATTTCCCCGAACCCCCGACATCTCAGTGGGAACCAGAGCAGGAATTCGTGCACTCCCACCGCATATATATTCCACAGTTCATCGATGAGTTCGATCCGGATTTTAAGGGTGAAGAGACTCTCCGGCTCGTTGTTGGCTTTTTTTCGCCGTATGACCGGAGTGGAGCGTCCGAACAAAAGGTCATGGAAAAAAAGCTTATCGTCGTGCCACCTCCTCTGGATACTCCTGAGATCATCTACGAAGAGGGATGGTACAACCTGGAGATGAATCCCGATGCATTCCTCAAGCAGTGGCAATGGACAGCTAAAGAGGCTAGATGTATCATCGACAATCCTCACAGAGATGCACTTTTAGTCATAAAAGGAGGCGTCAATCTTGAGGTGCTCGAAGATCAGAAGGTCACTTTCAAGATCAACGATCTGATCTTAGATGAGTTTATCCCGGAAGAGAGCCATTTCGAGAAGTCATACAATGTTAAAAAGGAGATGCTCGGTGAGGGGCAGGAATTCTACCTCTCGATCGTTACCGATAAAGTGTTTGTGCCGGCGGAGGTGATGTCCAATGCTGCCGATCAAAGAGAGCTGGGCATCCAGGTGTCTTTTATCTACTTCCGTTAGTATAAGATCTATTTTCGCTTTTTTGACTTCAAGTCTTCCAATTCTTTTTTAGCTTTTTCCTCATCATCTCGGGCTTTTTGAAGTTGGAGACCGGTCCGGCTTATCTCGCTCTGTATCATTTCCTTTGGCGTTGTGTTGTTTGTACTGTAGTATTTCATAAACAAACCATTCATCTTAGCGGTGAGCATCTCCACCTGCTTCCCGGCTTTTTCATATTTGACTTGAAGACCTTCGAGGTGTTTTGTTTCGTCAGTCTTCGCTTGTTCAGGGGCATCCGAGTTGGTCGGAGTGACTTTAATCTCTGGCTTTTCCGCCTTTTCAGATTTATCCTCCTTGGATGCCAGCTGGGAAGGAACACTCACACTCGGTAGTCTTTGGCCTTTCTTAAGGTCTTCATTTGTCACGATTTTTGGCTGCTTTTTGACTTTTTTAAGGTCATCATTGGTAACGACTTTTCCGCTTTTCCCTTTGATCTGGGCCCGTCTTTCTTTCTCTTTTTTTGCCACTTCAACCAGGCTTTGGGAGAGGAGTAAGGAAGAACATACCAGAAACATAAAGACAATGCACAAGATTTTTTTGCCCATTTGTTCCCCTGAACTATTCATAAAAAATGTCGATACTATGTTCAACAAAACAATGTCGATCATTTACATTATTTTGCCAGTAAATC
>CAZXJE010000044.1:0-16319 GCA_964640835.1 uncultured Eubacteriales bacterium | reverse complement strand
TTATAATCCCCAGCAATCCCACAGAAACAAGCATAAGTCGACTGATATGTTCCTCCAGTCCCCCCAGGATAGCATTCAAGACAGCAGCCGGAACAACGATGCCATAGAGAACAATAAAAACCGTTTGATTGTATACGATATCTGTTTTGATCAATCGCCACATGTGTCCTCTTGTGTTTTCTATCGACTTAAGACTAGACATGGGATCTCCTCCTCATAAATACAAACAGACTCGTCAATGAAAGACAGACACCGATAAGAAGAAACCCTAGTGGGGATTCAGACAACGAGCTCAGATTGGATTGGAGAGGTGTATCTTCACCGAATACCCCTAAAAAATTCGTCAATATGTAGAAAGGTAATAACACACCGATTAAAAGCAGATACCAGGTCATAAAGATCATAATCTGGTGCGCTGTTTTAGTGAAAGTCTTGCTCAAATCACGACACAGAAAATAGGTCGCGTTTACGATGAGAAATAGACCACTCAATGTGAGGATCTGTAAAAACGAGGATTTGGTGCGGGTGACTCCTGATATAAACCCCAGAACGTAATAACTGACATTATAAAGAATTAGGATGGCTATCCACACAAAAATGGGATAGATCAGATGGGAAAATCCAATATCCCACATAGAGACAGGCAAAGATACATGCATACGGTCTCTTTTGTTATTAATCCGGCCCCATTCGCCCGCATAAACGGCAACAATTGCAGATCCGAATAAAATCAGCATCATCATAGGCGAAACATTGCGTTCCCATTTCACACCAAACCATATGGTTACAAGACACACCAAAGAAAAAATGAAAACGATCACAAGCCTAGATCTATCGTATAATATCTCAGCTTTGAGCAGTGGCCACATCAGCACCTCCTTTGAGGATCTGCACAGCGATCTCTTCGATGGTCATATGGTTTTCCCGGATGTTTTCCGCACCCAACTCACGAAGGTTCTGTAGGGTGATTTCAAAATCTGTGCTGACGATCTGATGGTGATGCCCTTCCCTATGGTGGTAAACAGTGGATAAGAGTTTGATGTCGTTCCTCGCCAATAAAAATGTGATTTTGCGCCACTTTTCAGTGAGGTCCTCTTTCGGTGTTCGCAGCCAGATATTTCCGTTGTCGATAAAAGCCAGCTCATCTGCGAGTCGGCTGATCTCCGGGAGAATGTGTGTTGCATAGAAGATCGCCTTCTCCCCAGTTTCCAGAATCTCAAAGAGCACATCCAACACCTCCGTGCGCACCACAGGATCAATACCGGAAGTGGGCTCATCCAGCAGCAATAATCTAGGGGAGTGCGCAAGAGCAGCTACAAGGGAAAGCTTCACTCTATTTCCCGTTGACAAATCCTTAGCTCGCTTTTGCAAAGGAAGATTAAATCGTTTAGCCAGCTCATGAACTCTATCATTTGACCAGTTGGGATAGAACCGGGACAAAAAATCGAGATTTTTCTGACCCGTCCAACGCTCGTAGAACACCTGGACATCACCCACATAACCGATGTCCAGTTTCCATGCAGGTTTGTTGAGATCGTGGGAACGCCCAAAAACTTCCATCTCACCAGACTCTGCCTTTAAAAGGCCCACCAAACACTGGATGGTCGTAGTCTTTCCGGAGCCATTAGGCCCGATAAAACCGAGCACTGTTCCCGGTTCCAGGTCCAGATTCAAAGGGCCCAGCTTAAATGCCGGGAACGTTTTTATCACATTTTTATACTGAAATGCCTTTTCCATTATCGTTCTCCTTATCTCTCAGTTGAGCTAATTCTCCTTTATAAGAGACTCAACGATATTATTGATCTCTTCTTTTCCCAGTCCCTCGGAGAGAGCCGCCCGTATGGGAGAACTCAGATTTTCCTTTAATCTCTCAACGGCCAACGATTTCTTCTGTTGACCGGATAATTTGGACACAAAAAAGCCCTTCCCTCTTCTGGAATGGATAAGCCCCTCCCGTTCCAGGCTTTCATAAGCCCGTTGGACTGTGATCACACTGATGTGCTGCTCCCTTGCCAGCCGCCGGATCGATGGCAGATCGTTATCTGCCTCCAATTCTCCGGCCAAAATTTTTGCCCGGACTTGACGAATAATCTGGGATTGCAGCGGCTCAGCCGAGAGGTCTGTCAGATTCAAGTACACTTCTGCCTCATAGGATAAACATCAAAGCGAACACAAAGATCACGAGCACTATCAACACTGTGATACGTGCAATTTCCTTTCTTCTTTTCATTTAACACCTCACATATAAAAAAAGTTTGCCTGAATTGCTGCTTTTTTCCAGTCAACTGTTTATACTGTCTATATCGCATATATACAATATAGTCTCACAACAGACATTTGTCAAGTGTTTTAAAATATTTTTTTTGAATCAAAGAACACGCAGAGCGAATGGAATGATATAATTCAACGAATAATGTATATTATAAATGCTGTAAGACCAGTGGATTATGTTGGGTCGGCGCCCGAAGGGTGAAAAATGCCGACAATAGTATAGTGAGTATTTTTTGGGTAGAGTTGTCGGCAGTTTTTATGAATAATTCAGGAAAGGTAATGCAGAATTATAAGATTGTGACAAGTTATGATGGGACTGACTACCAAGGCTGGCAACGCCAGCCTGACAAAAGAACGATCCAAGGTCTATTAGAGAATGCATTGGAAAAAATCGCTGCAAAAAAAATCCCTGTTATTGGCTCTGGGAGAACCGATGCCGGAGTGCATGCTGAGGGCCAAGTCGCTCACTTCAAGGTCAATTCCCGTCTGGAAAACGACGAGTTCCTGCGGGCGCTTAATGGCATCCTTCCCAGTGATATAAGAATTCGCTTTCTAAAAAAGACCTCACCCGATTTTCACGCCAGAAAATCAGCCCGATCAAAAATTTACCAGTACAGGATTTTCAATTCTCCAGACATCAGTCCTTTTGTCACTAGATATGTTCTCCAATGGACTTCCTCCCTCGATATAGCAAAGATGGAAGAAGCGGCCAAACTGTTTGTTCGCAAAGCTGATTTTACTCCTTTCTCCTCAAACCGACTCCTGTACCCTATCAGGAGCGTCACTCAATCCAAAATCCGTAAAAAAGGGAAGGAGATCATCTACACAGTGGAAGCGGATGGCTTTTTAAGGTATATGGTGCGGTCTATTGTGGGAACAATCATCGAAGTGGGGAGGGGAAAACTGAACCCTGGAGGGATCGAGGACTTCTTCAAGCTGAACAAACGCTCCCATCTCTGCCCCACAGCCCCTGCCAAGGGCCTCACCTTGCTAAAAGTCAAGTATTGACTCCTTCCGGAAAATTAGAATTCAACACTCCGATATAGAATCAGAGGTGATGTGTTGAGTGACATAAAGGAAGATTTAGCCTTCCTCGAATCACCATCGAGGAAACCCACCGAAGGTGAGTGTTGAGGACTGTATGAGCACGAGAGAAACGAAGATGTGTGGCAATCAAAAGTCGAGGCCGAAGAAGCAGAACTAAAGTAAATGTGCGCAGATCCGCAGACGCCTGTAAGAAAAAGAGGGGCCATCCTTTAAATAAATCAATGGGTGGGAGGGCGGCGTTAAAAATCTGACAGGAGCGAACACATCACCTCTGATTCTAACTCTAAAGGTACTCATTATAGGGATGAGCTAGAGATTTAAAGAGGCCTACCCATGATGATGGCATCTTCCAAAGGGGTCTGGTAATAGTCTTTCCTGGTTCCCAAGACTTTAAATCCCAGCTTTTTATAGAGAGACCGTGCGGACAGATTGGAGGGACGAACCTCCAAAAAAACATACACTCCTCCATCTCTCTGGATCGCTTTGATAACCCTGCGCATGACAGCCTCTCCGATTCCCTTTCCCCGAAAATCCGGATGAATGGCAAAGTTGCTGATCTGAACCTCTTCCTGTATCTTCCAGTAGATGATGTACCCGATAATCCTCTCAACTATCCTGTGAACGATCACATATGGAAAGGAAATGCCTCTGTTTACGATCTCGCCCGAAAATGTGGAGGACCGCCAAGGAGTTTGGAAAGAAACGTTTTCAATTTCCAGAATACTGGGAATATCCTCCTCCTCCATTCTTCTCAGAAGAAAAGAATGCTGAGGGCTAACGCCGTCTCTAATGATTTTCCTCCGCTTGAGACCTTCGAAAATAAAGAGGCTTGACCTCTCGAAGGTCCGATCCTTTTCCCTTTCTCAATAAGCCATAACCCAAAAGCCCAACTTCATGCGCTATAAAAAGTGAACGGGAGGAGAACCTGGCTTTGTCTTTAAAGTATTCAAAGATTTTTTCTTTCCAGACATCGACGCCGTTCCCGATAAATGAGATGATCCTATGCGAGGGAAGACGTGTAAAAAATTGTTCAGGGGAATAGACTCCCTGAGGAACGACCTCAGTTATTTGCCCTTTTCTCACCTCAAAAAGGGCAGCATAGACCTCCCCCTTTCTCGCGTCCAACAGTGGACACAGCAGACGGTTGTGGGGGATTTTTAATTTCAATGCAAGAGCCTTAAGCGTAGATACAGGAGCGATGGGATTTCCGGATGCGAGGGCAAAAGACTTGATCGTGCTCAATCCGATCCGTATACCTGTAAATGATCCGGGGCCGGCAGCCACAGCAAAAGCCTCAACATCTTTGATAGTGAGGCCTCGCTGGAGCAGAATCAAATCCACAGCAGGCAACAGTTTTTCGGAATGAGTGATAGAGGACACACAGTTCACCTCCGCCAACAAATTTGAATTCTCCAAGAGAGCTACAGAGCCATGGGGTGTTGTTGTATCGACTGCCAAAATCAGCATTTTTCTATAACTCTAAACTTTTTGTATCGATCTCCACAGGTAAAATTTTTCTATGGACTTTATCTCCATTCCTTCCCATAACGGAACAGCCCGCCTGCTTGAAAGACATCATGCTGGACCTTGCTCATGGGCAATACGCCGAAGGAAAGATCTTTGGTCACGTTGGTGCACTCTCCCGATAGAACGTCCACGCTGATCCGGTCTCCGGTTTCCATATTCCCCTTTGAAACCAATTGTTCAACGGTGTGGCTCTTCAGGACAGGAAATCCGGAATTTACCGAATTCCTGAAATAAATGGCCCCAAAGGAAGGGGCAATGACCAAGCTGATCTGGAGTGCAAGAAAACAGTCGACAGCTTGCTGCCGGGAAGATCCGGCGCCAAAATTTCGACCTGCAATGATCATATCCCCAGGTCGAGCGTTTTCCGGAAAATCCTTCCAACCCTCCAGATTCCCAAAGGCATACTTCCCCATTGTGGCCAGTTCAGTGATGTGGAGAAAGGCATTGTGATAGATCTGGTCTGTATCGATATCTTCGATCAACTTGCCATCCACGCCGGACAAAATCCATATTTTACCCGTGAAATTTGTCTGTTGCATGTTATAAGTCCTCTGGACTGCAGATCTCGCCACGAACACATGAGGCCGCAACAACGGCAGGACTGGCCAGGTAGGTCAGCCCCTTTCCCTGTTTCCCTGCAAAATTCCTGTTTCCCGTGCTGATTTGGACCTCTCCCTTGCCGGTCAGACCGATGTGCCCCTCAGCACAACCCCCACAGCCGGGATTGCTTATGATAGCACCGCTATGAAAAAGATCCTCAAGCACTCCTTCATGTAAAAGCTCTGCATAAACTTTTTGGGTTGCTGGAACGATTTTCAGCATGATGCCTTCTTTCACTTTTTTCCCTTTTAATACACGCGCAGCCTCCTCGAGATCTATCAGTCTACCATTCGTACAAGAACCGATAAAACCCGAGTGGATCTCTGTTCCTGTGAGTTCGGAAACACAGAAGACATTGGTGGGCGACGAGGGAGCGGCAACCTGAGGGGGTAAACCACTGACATCTATTTCAACTTCATCAGAATATTCAGCGCTCTCATCTCCCTGGATTGGCATCATTTTCTCGCCAGAAAAACTCAGGATCTCTTGCTCGAAGGACAAATCATACCCGGGTACAAAACCTATGATACCCGCCATTTCCGTCACCATGCTGCACAGGGTGATGCGTCCAGCAAGTGTAAGGTTTGCTACGGAATCTCCTAAAAATTCTACTGCCTTCAGAGCGGCTTTTTCGGTTCTCAAGTTTTTTAGGATAAACAACGTGAGATCTTTGGTCGACGTGGGCCAAGTAAATTTCCCCTTGACCGTCACCTTGAGGGACTCCGGAACTTCGAACCAAGTTTTCCCGGTTTTGAAGGCGAAAGTTATATCCACATCTCCCATTCCTTGACCGAAACATCCCACGGCGCCAAGGATGTTGAGGTGGCTATCCGTACCCACGACTGTCTTGCCCGCACTTGCCAGCCCCTCTTCCATGAGCACGTGTGAGCCGATCCCCTTGTCTACATCAAAAACCGCGATCCCATGCTTTTTGGCAAAATCTCTACAGATCTGCTGATTGTCGGCGTACTTCAGAGTACACGCGGGAACACAAAGGTCAAAGGTGAAATAAGTTTTCGTAGGGTCCGCCACAGGTTCGTCTCTATATTCTCTTTCATAGTGCTTGGCCACATTCGGCCCGCCAAAATCCCGCGCCGAACGGATATCCAGATCCATCCAGACAATTTTTCCCGGCCTGGCCTCATCGTCCGTGTGGCGCTGAATGATCTTCTCTATTATTGTTTTCCCCATCCTTGACCTCTTTTTTAGATGAGTAATCCATCCCCACTTTTTTAAACGTTAGTCCGCTTGTCACGATCTATTGTCTAGGGGCTTCTCACCGCAATCTTTATGTAACAGCATTATTCATGCTGAACTTTTATCATTTCATGCTTCACATTTCACACTGTTAAAGCTTTCCCACAACAGCATGAGCCACATCGAGTGTAGTGGAAGTACCGCCCAAGTCATAGGTTTTGACTTTTCCCTCTTCGATCACCTTGGCTATAGCCGTCTCAAGTGTCTCTGCCATATCCTCTTCTCCCAGCCACTCGAGCATCATTTTTGTGGCCAATAGCATGGCTGTCGGATTGACCTTGTACATACCGTCGTATTTCGGTGCTGACCCGTGTGTGGGCTCAAAAACAGCATACTCATCCCCGATATTCCCAGAACGGGCAAACCCTAACCCTCCTACAAGCTGCGCGGCAAGGTCGGAAATAATATCCCCGAACAAATTTTCAGCGACGAGCACATCATAGTCCTGTGGATTTTTGACAAGCCACATCGCCATTGCATCCACGTTGGCTTCCCAGAACTCGACATCTGGGTATTCCTTAGATATATTTCTGGCGATATCCAAGATCAAACCTCCTGTTTCACGTAAAACATTCGGCTTCTCTACGATGGTTACGGATCTCCGCTTAAATTTTCGTGCATATTCGAAGGCTCTCCTCAGAATTCGAGTGCACGCTTTTTTTGTCATGATCCTTGTCGACAGAGCGATTTCCTCAGAGGGAACATTCTCAAATTTTTTCATCTTGGGGTGAATGAGCAGTTCTTTCTTGACGCTTTCTGGGAGCGGATGAAATTCCACTCCGGCATACATGCCTTCAGTATTTTCCCTGAAAATTACCAGATCGATATCATCCCTGTAGTTGAGCGGATTCCCAGCATAGGCCTTGCACGGCCTCAGATTGGTGTAGAGGTCAAACTCTTGCCGCAAACGGACGATAGGACTGAAGTAGGAGTACCCAGAGTTCTTCAAATCCGGGCGGATCTCTTTGAGCGCATCTTCTTTAGGTTTGGATGTGATGGCGCCAAAAAGGCAGGCATCCGTATCTTTGAGCATCTGGATCGTGCGATCGGGAAGAGGATTTCCTTCTTCGCACCAGAATTCCCAACCGATCTCCCCATAGACATACTCTGCATCCAGATCAAACTGTTCCAGGACGATCATCGCAGCCTCAACAACCTCTTTGCCCACGCCATCACCGGGCAACACGGCAATCCTGTACTTTGCCATCATAAGCTCCTTTTTTCCGATAATTTTTTCTTTGTGTAAGGAATTAATCCTCCCGCCTCGAGTATTCCCAAAACAGAATCCGGAAAAGAGGGAAAAGAAAAAATATTTTTATCCTCGACGAAAATTTCTCCTGTTTGGAAATTTATGGCCACCTCTTCGCCCTGCTGGATCGATTCGGCCGCTTCAACCGACTGGATAACGAGTAAGCCCTGATTGATAGCGTTCCGGTAAAAGATCCGGGCGAACGACTTGGCGATGACTGCCTGAATCCCAGCATATTTTAAGCATGTCGCAGCCTGTTCACGGGAGCTTCCGCAGCCGAAGTTCTTTCCTGCCACGATCACGTCTCCCGGCTGCACACGATTTGTAAAATCAGGGTCAAGATCCTCCAATGCATGACTTGCCATCTCTTCGGGTTCCATCACAGCATAGGTGTACTTCCCAGGAAAGATCACATCTGTGTTGATGTCATCCCCATACTTCCAAGCGTGTCCTTTTTTCATAGGAATCCTCTCGGGTCAGTGATTTTCCCCTGTATCACAGAGGCCGCAACAGTAGCAGGAGAAGCGAGGTAGATCTCAGAGTCACGACTTCCCATCCTCCCCCTGAAATTCCTGTTCGCCGTGCTCAAGGCCACCTCTCCAGGTGCAAGAATCCCTTGATGGGCACCAAGGCAGGGACCACATCCCGGATTAAGAATGATGCAACCTGCCTGGACAAGGTCCTCCAAAATGCCCTCATGGAGAGCCTTGAGATACTCAATGCGGGAGGCCGGTATCACGAGCACCCTGACTTTGGAGGCGATGGTCTTCCCTCGAAGGATGTCTGCAGCCACTTTTAAGTCTTCAAACCGCCCATTGGTGCATGTGCCGATAACAGCCTGATGAAACGGCGTTCCGGCAACCTCAGTTACGGGCTTGACATTGTCCACAGTATGAGGACACGCAACTTGAGGTTCGATAGCTGTGAAGTCATATTCCAGGATGTCTTCATAATCGGCATCAGGATCAGAATACACAGGCTGATAGCTTGCCTTTGCTCGGTTTTTCAGGAAGTCAAAAACCTTCTCATCCGGAGGAAAATACCCATTCTTTGCACCCATCTCCGCAGCCATGTTGGCGAGGACCAAGCGGGAGGCCAAGCTCAGGCCTTCAGCACCGCCACCCGTAAATTCTACAGCTTTGTAGTTGGCTCTGTCTGCGCCCTCATCCCCAATGATTTTTAATATGATATCTTTGGCAAACACGCCCTTCGGAAGCTGTCCGTTGAGGACGACCTTCAGGGTTTCCGGGACTCGAAGCCAGATCTTTTCGGTTGCCCATACAGAAGCCGCTTCCGAACGGCCTATCCCAGCCGAAAACGCACCAAAAGCGCCATAACTCGTCGTGTGCGAATCAGCTCCCAGCACCAAAGTTCCGGGCATCGCAAACCCTTCTTCTGAAAAGACCTGATGACAAACGCCATGGTGCACATCATAAAAATGGGAAATCCCCTGGGCAGAGACAAATTCTCTGATGTTTTTATGATTCTGCGCGTATTTCTCTGTGGACGCAGGCACAACATGGTCAAGGACGATCACCATTTTTTGAGGACAGCGAACGTTTTGGATGCCGAGCTTTTGGAATTCCTTGATTATGGCTGCACTATTGTCATGAGTCAGAATATAATCAGGAGATACGGTGACCACATCTCCCGCTCTAACCAATCTCCCAGCTTTCAAGCTGAGGATTTTTTCTGAGAACGTCTGGCCCAAAAAACCCTCCTAGGGATCTCTTTAAATTTTAAGTGCTTCAAAATTCACAAAATCGGCATGGTTGACGATCACAGCTTCGACCGTTCTTCGTTCACCATCACCCTCCTTGGAATGAGCGGCGATGATGTGGAGCACTTCCTGGGGGATATCGAACTGCGACGCAAACGCCGCCCCGGATATGGGATGGCGGAGGAGCTTCCCCTCCTCACTCTTCACAAAACGGCTCCCCTCTCTAACATATTCAAACAGTTTACCCACATCGTGAAGCAAGGCTCCCGACAGGAGGATATCCCTGTTTATGGATATTCGGTCCTTGTATTCATCCAGCAAGACATCTGCGATCTGCACAGAGCAGAGAGTAACAGCTCTGGTATGTTCGATGATATTGATGGGCGTGTGTTCGATCAACAGGGTGAAGGGCATTTCGAGCAGATCTTCGACCGTCCAGCCCTTTTTCTCCATGGCTTCATTCCAAACCTTAAGAGTCTTCTCCTGCAGGTCAAGATCCTCGATAGACTGAAACTCCGGCATCAGTGAAAGAAGTTTTTTTTGCATTTAAACCTTCCTTTTTTTTGGCCCGTCATATTCATAATCCTCCGGATGAATCTTTCTCATGGTCTTCATCCGGTTTTTTTCCTCATGGACATGGGCCACTAAACCCGGCACTCGAGCAATGATAAAAAACGCATTGCCGATCTCTGGAGGGATATCCAGATCACACAGGACGGCAGCAATAGCTCCATCGACATTAATGGGAAGAGGTCGTACCATTTGTTTGGCGAGGATTTTTTCCACGGCCAGTGCGACCCGGATATGTCTTCCCGCCAGCCCCAACTCTCCGGCAAGGTTAAAAAGTCTAACTGTCCGCGGATCTTGTGTATGGAGCCGATGCCCAAAGCCAGATGCCCTCTGTTTCCTCTCCTTCATTTCGAGGAGGACTTCTCGCACAGCATCCTCTTCATCGAGCCCTTTTGCGTCCATCCGTCTGGCAATTTCAAGGAAAAGCGTCATCCCCTCTTCGATGGCACCCCCATGATACCTCGAAATTGCCAAAACTCCGGCAGCAACCGCAGAATTCAGTTCTGCTCCTGTGGACATCACCGTCCGCGCCGTCAAGACTGAGGGTGGACTGGCACCGTGATCGACCGATGAGACAAAAATGGCATCGATGAGTTTGCCGACCTCCACAGAGGGCATTTCCCCTTTTAAGACCAAGTAAATGGCTTGCGAAAAAGTGATCTTCCCCATCAATTCATCGACAGGATATCCCCGCACGGATATGCTATTGGGTTTGACCTCTGTCACTGACGTTTTCCAGTGAAGATCGCTCATTGTTTCCTCCGTATAGAATCTCTCAACTCGAGAGCGACTTTCGGAATTTCCGATATGGATTCGACCACATGAACACCCACATCTCTCAGCCTCTGCACCTTGCTTTTGTGTGATCCTTTCGTCCCTTCAACGATCGCCCCAGCGTGAGAAAAGCGTGTTCCTGACTTGGCGGCTTTGCCCCCAACATAGGCGATCAACGGCTTGGTGAACTTCCCCTCTTCAATGAGATCTGCGACTCTTTCCTCTTGTGTTGTCCCGATCTCACCGAACATCGCCACCAAACGTGTCTGTTCATCCTTCTCGAAAAGCTCCATCACCTCAGGATGGGAAAGCCCCACTACGGCATCTCCACCCACATGTACAATCGTACTCTGTCCGAGTCCAGCCTCAGTTAAATAATAGGATATTGCAGAGGTCATTCCTCCGCTTCGGGAACTCACACCGATCTCCCCGGGCTGGAACCACTCCCGTGCTCTCTCCGCACGTCCCCCGATCATACCAAGAACGGCTTTCCCGGGGCTTATAAGTCCCAGAGTATTCGGTCCGACAAAAACTGCTTCCCTTTCTTTTGCCAACCTTGTGATTTCTAGTACATCAAAGATCGGCACGCGATCCGGAACAATGGTTAAGAACTTCACTCCTGCATCTATAGCCTCTAAGGCCGCATTTTTCACCAATGCGGCGGGCACAAAGATCACGCTGATATCGATGGGTCCGCATTTCTCCCACGCTTCCTCAACCGTGTCATACACAGGAATACCGAAGACATCTCCTCCCCCTTTTCCTGGTGTAACCCCAGCCACGACAAAAGTTCCATAATCCTTCATAAGTCGAGTCCTCACCATGCCTTCCCGACCTGTGATCCCTTGAACAACCACTCTTGACTTTTCATCCACCAATATAGCCATATCTATATGTTCTCTTTCTTTTGTGATCTTAACTCCGAAGTCCCTTTGATCATTCGATCCCGGTATTCCATGAGTCCCGGGATCGGCAGATGAATATAAATTGCATTCTGCTCATGAAACTGGCAGAAGATCTCACAAGCCAAACATTCTGTACATTTGCCCTTCCTCACGTCTTCTTCGGTCACAGCCAGGACGGGTTTGTCATCCACGAGTTTAAGGATCTCCGGTGCACAAGCGTCCACACATCCTTTTGAAGCGCATGACACACATCTCGACTGATCGATGGCGATCCTCCCTGTGAATGTTTCGAACACATAGGCGTCTTCTGATACTTCAGGATCGCTGATAGGTCTGATCTCATGGGAGATACTACCATTCTTATCGATCAGCTCCTTCATTCGGCGGGCACAAAACTCCGGGGAATCATCCCGGCCATAGCCCTCGACTTCTGCAGGAATATCCTTAAGATAGGCTGCGAGTATTTCTATGGCCTTCTCCTCATAATTCCCTCCCAGGCGGATCACACCGGGAATCTCCAGTTTTTCCTCATAAAAGGCTTTCACAAGCCCCCGGGCAGAATGATACTGTTCTTGGCTGGCTACACCAGAGCCAGAAGCAAAGTATCCCTTGATATTCGGCTGGGAGAGGATGATCTTTGCTGCACGATAGACTTTGCTGGCCGATGGATTCCCACTGGTATCACAGTAATTGGCCAGCTGGAAGCCCAAATTCAAAACCGCATCCATGGACATCATAGAGCCACCGCCCCCCGCCCCGTTAAATCCAATATATCTGTCCTCTTTGGGGATTTCATCCGTCATCTGTAAAAAATAAAAAGTCCCTCGATGGTCCTTTTCCTCTACGTGATAGGCAATTTTCTCAAGCTCCGAGGGCGGCCGGTCGAATTCCCGTGCGATCTCTATGCCCAACTCGGGATGCCGGAAAACGGCATAATCATCAACAGCGATATGGCAATCGGCCGCGTACACATCGCCATCTTCAGTCAGGACCATCGGATTGATCTCTGCCGAGCGGGCGTCATACTGACGGGCCACCTTATACAGCTTTGTCAGAACGCTCGAGATCTTCAAAAGGAGGCTGCCGGATATTCCCGTCCGGCGCAGGAGATTCCTTGCTTCGTAATCCCTCAATCCCTTTAATATATCGACGGGGACGTGGGCAACCTTCTCTGGATGTTCTTGCGCGATCTCTTCGATCCCGGTCCCCCCCACAGAGCTGAAGATCATCAACGGAGATTTCTGCGCATCATCGATAACAAGGCCTGCAAAATACTCGGATCGAATGGCTAACTTCTCTTCCACCAGTACTTTTTCGACTTCATAATTCTTGATTTTTTTTCCCAACAATTTGCGGGCCTTCTCCTCAGCTTCCTGGGGAGAATCGGCAAATTCGATCCCACCTAATCCCGCACGCCCCGTCACCCAAACCTGGATCTTCAAAACGACAGGCCGTCCCAATCGCTCGGCGACATCTCGAGCTTCCTCCGGAGTAGATACGACCTCGCCCTCTGGAACACGAATACCCGCTTCTTTCAGAAGTTTTTTGCCCTGATATTCATACAATCTCGACACGTCAGCCATCCTTTCGTATTAGTCCATATATTATTATTATCATGTCAAATTTTGTCAATCACAAAAGCACGGTTTTCTCAACCACACAATTGGATCACCTAATATCGCATTAGAATATGGGCCATCACGGATTTGAAAATACATACTAGCTAATTTAAAAAAAACGAAGCTATTTGCGAGTTGTAAAAAAGGATGATAAATTCTAGAATTAGGGGAAAAAGCAAATAAATTGCCCGAAAGACAGAAGACACCATCAAGATCTCCCAAACATTCTCTGGATAGTTTGCTCCGTTCGCGTCCTCTATATTTAATTCAAATCTTTCTGTATTTTTCTGTGTTTTTCCTGTGGTTCAAGGACAATTTCTACCAGTTCAGGGATCTGTCGTTCCCTCTTTTTGTTCCCTTGATCCCTCTTTGTTTGATACTTGCCACTCAAATTATTCTCTTCCTCAGGCGCCGCTTGCCCTGCTTGAAGATCACCATACCCAAGTCATCCTGGATACTTGTTCTTTTACTTCTTTTGGCCTTCGGCATCCGGCTCCCCTTCCTGATCCATTATGCAGGATGGATAGACAGTGATGACGCAGTCATGGCGCTCATGGGAAAGCACATCGCTGATGGCAAGGTTCCCCCCCTGTCAGTTTTTATGGTCAGCACAGGCTCGGCTCTCTTTTGGCCCATGGCTTTGCCCTATTATCTCTCATTTTTGGATTTTCGATCCCGATCCTGAGAGCATGTGCACTTCTCTTTTTCCTCGGCTTCCTCGTGGTCCAATTTTTGTTGCTCAAGAGGATATTTTCCGCTGAGTTCGCTTCATTGGGCTGTTTGTTCCTTTCCCTGCCTCTCGGAGATTTAGTGAAAATCAGCCTTGACCTCGCCGCAGGATTTTCTCTCATGTTGTTTCTTGGCAGTTTCATTATCTATCTGACTTATATGGTTTACTACGATCATAGAGACGATCTCATCCCCTTTCTCGCCTTCACCATGGGTTTGGCTTTCTGGTCGCACCAAATGACCATTCCATTCAGCGCTGTCGCAGCTTTCTATATCTTTCTGAGACATAAATTTCGAATTAAAAAGTATATATCTGTTGCTGCTTTTTTTATCGTGGGAGCTTTTCCATTCTTTCTCTACGAGATAATGACGGGATTTGCAACCTCAAACGTCCTTTTTTCCGGCGAAAAATTTGCCATGAATCCCACAAAATTCAGCTGGACTGTTGAGACGACCAGTTACATGATGTCATCCCTGTATAGCATATCCAGTGTCCTTTGGCTCGTCCCGATTTTTATCGGTGTGGCTTTCCCGATTTATGCCTCCTTAAAAAGACGGAGACTTCTTGCTGATAACCTGTATGTCCTCTTTCTCGGGGCATATCTTTATATATATTTCTCTTCAGCATACAGCAACGCATTCAGGATCAGATACTTATATCCACTGTATTTCTCGCTTCCCATCCTTTATCTGTACCTATTTCCTTACATCAAAAAAAAGGCGTTGCGATACCTCGGGCTCAGCATTCTCATCTCTATAGTCCTCCTGCCAAACAACATAGATGCCTATGTCTCCCAGATAAAAAATGCCGCAGAGAAAACAGATCAACTCGAAGAAGTTGTTGCTTTTCTCGATAAATCAGGACAAAAATTCTGGCTGAGTGAATACTGGAATGCCTACCTTATGACTGCTCTAGCGAAAGAAAATGTCCTAGTTGCCTCTTACACGAATAAAAAGTACCGCCCTTATCAATTGTCATACAGTCTTAGCCGAGAAAAAACCAATTATTTATTCAGATTGGATAGAAAAGAGTTTGCATGGCAAGCTGGGCATCTCAGGAAGCTTCTCGATCGATTCGATATCAAGCACAAAAGAAAAAGGCTGAATGAATATCTCCTAATATACGATATCGAACCCTGGATCCCACCTTTTGCTCTCTCCAATCCGCTCCCTGAAAAATTTCCTGCACTCACGCCTCATTCGATTGAAAAAGCTAAATCGCATTGGACAGTTCTTTTTCGATTGCAAAATCCACCCAGACGCAGAGGATTCCGTGCTTACATCACCATCCCAAATCTTGGGAGCGTCTGTGCAAACCTCAATAGGGGAGAGAAAGAAGTACAGATCGAGATCCCAGTACCCGAGAATAAAGATGCCGAGCTGATCTTCTATACGGATTTTGCGGGAATCCCCATCCCCCAGTCATGTGCTCAACTCGATCACGATAAGATCCCCAGCACTACCACAGACAGAAAGAAAAACATCCTGTATTTGTCCGGAATCAGCCCCCCTGTGGAACTCAGAGATGAAACGAGTAGACTCTGTTCCCGTACAGCCACGCTGCTAATTCTCAATGATGACGATCTCCCCCAGGACATCACTCTTAATCTGTACTCACAGTTCGATTTTCGATCCCCCTTTTGGTACGGGAGTTACCAACAATTTCTGTGGGCTTACTTGAATGATGATTTTGTGGGCACATACAACCTCCAAGAGGGGAACAACCACATCTCTATTCCTCTGGCTAAGCTTTCCTCAGATAAAAAGAAAAATACTCTCACCTTGAGATTCAAATACTTCCTTCCCATGAAAATGAGTCCCGTCGGGCCTTGGGATGCCTCTGCATTTCTAGTGTCCGCAACTCTCCACTGACAATAAAATATTGAGAATTATTTGAGTATAAGATGTTGAGAGTTATTTGAGTATAAATTTGTCAGCAGCTTTTATGAATAATCCAGATAAATGATGGATTATTCGCGGACCGAGGTTGCAGTAGCGGCAAGGAAGTGGCTCATGAAGATGTAGTAAACTACTTCGAATGAGCTACAACG
>CAZXJE010000043.1:1332-16541 GCA_964640835.1 uncultured Eubacteriales bacterium | reverse complement strand
TGTGCACGCCATCATCGATGCCGATCCCCACGATCAGTGGAAGTCCAATGATATTCACGATATTGATCTTCATACCAAAAAGGTGCATGAAACCGAGCATCCACAACATGCCAAAAGCTAGAGGGATCATGGCCATCAATGCATAGCGGGGGCTCTGAAAATCAACTGACAGTAAAATGAAGACAAGAACCAGCGTTAGTAGAATGGCATTCCTCCCATCGCGGCCGAAGATCTTTATCAGCGCTGTGAACAAAGGCGGCATTCCGGTCGCTCTCTCACTCACGCTTTCCATGTCTTCCACAAAACGATCATTGAATGCTTTGTTCTCCCAGATGTTCCCTGCAGGAAAAACCGTGACCATAAACTGATCGCGCTTCATGTTACTGTAGCGATCCAGTATAGTCACGGGAAGTTCATCCAACTCAATCGGCGCAGTTGAGGACATCGTCATAACGGAATCCCTAAAATAGGAAGCGAAGTGCTGCTGAAACTGGGACATCCCCGCAGTTGCCGAAGGATTATCCTCTTCCAGGATTTCCAAGAAATCTTGCATGATATTCCCCAAGTCGGGATTTTCCGGATCTCCCACGATCTCTTTACATTTATTGTCCACCTTATCCTGCCCGCCCAAGTACGCCATGTCCTGCATTTCCATGACGTTCATCTCCAAACGCTCGATCTCGCTCGTAAGTTCTGGTAATTCGTCAGGTTCGACGGATGTTCGCACAGGCGTGGCCTCTATGTTCTCCCGCACGTCATGGATGTGGGGAATTCTCGCTGTTTGTTGTTCCTCCGATGGAAGATAGACAGAAATGTCATCTGTGAAAGCCACGGTACTTTTATCACGGCTTTCCTCTGCAAATTCTCGCGATTCATCAACACTATCGGCAAGAATGAGTGCATATTCTATGCTCAAGTCAAATTTTTCAAGAATTGTGTCAGTAAGGGTGATCGAAGCCAATCCCTTTGGCTCGATATTCATGTAATTGTGGTCAAACGACATATGGGATGCAGACCAACCGAGAAACACAGAGACGACAATGAAGGCAACAATTGTAAAAACATATTTCCTGCTGAGCCATTCTCCCATGCGGCCTAGAAAATGGAAAGAAATATCCCTGCGGATAATACCAGATTCTTTTTTTTGCGCACGCCTTTTATCGACACGTCGCTCCCGGAACACAAGCATCACCGGTAAACAGAACACGGTGGTCAATAAAATAGACAAAAGCCCCACTCCAATGACGATCCCCATTTCTCTCATTCCTCGGGCTTGACTGATGATCAGCGTCAAAAAAGCACAGGCTGTTGTCAATGCACCGGTGATGATTCCCTTGCCGCTTTTCAGAAAGGTTTTTTCCAGGGCGATGGCGATGCTGTCTCCAGCCGCACGCCACTCCGTGAAACCAGAGATCATATGGATGGCAAAATCGATCCCCAATCCCAGGAGGACGACCGCCATCATCGAGGTCATCATGTTAAGCTGACCCACCGCAAGCCAGGCCGCTCCCATCGCCCAGACAACGCCCACAATTAGAGTCCCGATGGCAAACACGGGTGCCACCCACATCCGGAAGGAAACGATGAGAAGGATCAAAATGACAACAAGCGCAATCAGGCTCGAATAACTCATGCTCCGCTGCCCATAGATCTGTTCATCATGCTCCCTGGCGATCGATCCACTCAGCCCTGCCTTCACATCGGGATGTTCTACTGACAGGTCGTCGACAATTTCCTGAACGGCTTCGGTCCCGACCATAAGCAGATCACGGTCCATGATGGTGAAATTGGGAATGGCGATCAGCAGAAGTGTGGTTTTATCATAGGAGAGCATGTAGGGTTCGCCCAGAAGAAGCCTGTCTGCACTGTCCTGCACGACAGACTCTGAAATTCCTCCCTCCTTCACCGCTCTCTTGAGCTCAAGCACTAAATTCTGTATTCCGTCTAGAAATTGCACAGCACCGTCTTCTTTCTCCCGGGTTGAGATGGACTCTTCCTTCCCCACATACTCTTTCTCCATCGAGTTGTTTAGGTTCCGGACCAGCTCAGTAAGATTTGGATCCATAAAAATGTCTTTAGTGTTCTTGAGGTCGTCCGCTTTGATCAACATCAACAGATGGTTTCTCAGGAAATCCACCTCTGCTTTGTAGTCCACACGCTGGAAAAGCTGCATATCGATTCGTTTTTCAAGGTCTTTGATTTTGGCTTGGAGTTCGAAAATCTTTAATTCTTGGTTTTCCTTTGTTTTAAGTTCACCTATCTTTTCTTGCAGCTTGGAGATCTCATTTCTGTATCGATCGTTGTTTGCGCTATCCCTGAGTTTCAAGATGCGAGGAGCAAGCTCATCCGCAAACGACTTTATTCGCTCTTCATCACCCTGAACCACGACCACAAGGTTCGTAGCAGTGACAAACTCGTCCAGGATTTTGTTATACTCAACGACTTTCGGATCATTGGCTGGCATGAGATCTGACGTCTGCATGGTGACCGTGAGCTTGCCGGCAAATCCAGCAAAAACTATAGTCAACAGGATTACAAGCACCAGCATCCGCCAGGGGTGGATTGCGTGCCACTTAGCCAGCGTCTTTAATATTTTCTCGCGCATTTTATCCTCACTTTCCCTTTCGCCATCCCCTTTAAAAATAAGCTCTTAATCTGAGCAATCCTCCGTTCCCCATGTTTTTCCCGTAAACCGTCCCCTCCTTGCCAAGATTAAAACTCAAATAGGCATAGATATCCACATTGTCAGAGAGAGAATAGACAAGAGTAGGAACAAAAGCCAGGCTATTGTCTGAAAAACAATAGACAGTTTGCAGACCGATGTTCAACAGGTCTGTGGCCGGATGCTGGACAAACACATATGCCTGATCGCGGCAGATGGCCTTCTGCTCTACAGCAAGAAATCGCATCCAGTCATTGATATCATAATCTTTATAATCGGATTTCCCCAAGGTATTACGGTAGTACTCCATCATGACATAAGTCTGGAAATCAAATGTATAATCTGCTCCGACAACAAGCTCATAAAAATCGTCTGACTTTGCCATCCAGTTGTAGGCGTATTCCGCCCACACACCTAATCCAAGGAGCTCACCCACCGTACTTCCTCCGAGCATTTTCCTCTTTTCGGAAACATCTAAAAAGTTCATGTTTTCATAATCAAATTCTGTGTAATCATGAAAGGGCCAGATCCTTTCCACTACAATGATATGGTAGTCGAAATGAGAGATTGAACCTTTAAGTTGGAGCAGCTTAGTCGATTTTTCCCATGTCTCTTCAGGTGAATACAACACTGTCAGAGTGTAGACTGAGCTCAACGGGATATCCAACCGAAGGGCCGTGTGTCCGGGCTGCTCATATGTCGGATCGAGAACGTCTTTGATGTTGAACACATCCGTGGGATTCCAGACATATCCTGTTCCCAACGAGATCTGTTGTTTTCCCACTGTCAGGTCAAAAGATTTGAAGCTGAACTTAATGTAGGCATTGTCCAAAAAAGTCTCGTTGGAAAACTGTATTATGTAGAATGACAACATATCCTCAGGGATGGTGGATAAAACATCATCGGACAGAAAAACCAGAACATTCCACTCGGTTTTCCCCAGGTAGTTTATGTAATCAAAATTAGCAGCAAATGTGATATTCTCGGTAAGGTCTGACTTCAGATCTACACGCAGCTTGTTTGTCAACAATTGGTAGAATTCACCTTTGAGCCCTGTTCCCAAAACTTGAGACTCATAGTACCCAAAAAGCTCCACCTTGTCCTGAGCCATTAGGGAAGGCGCCAACAAGACCATCAGACCTAAAATAAACATCCATTTTGTTATTAAAATTGCCTTCTTTTTCATTTTTTTAGCGCTCTTTCTGTAAACATGCTGTCTTCCAGAGGGATATTGAACTCCACCTCCATCATTTCCAGCTCTGTCTGAGTGTTGTCGTTCAGGTTTAACATCACAGCTTTCATAGCAGTTGGAATGCCGTCGATCACCCGGACATCGCTCTGAACCAAACGCTTCAATCGGCGCGAATGATCATCTTCGTCATAATAATCGATGGCGATGGGCACAAAATTTTCCTTTATAACCCAGATGATCAACCGGGAATAGGACAGATCGCTCTCCGGTTTGCGCGTAAGCTCCAACTTATAGCAGTCATATCCTTCACTTTCCTCATCCTCCAGTCTTTTGGATTCATAGTCTTCGATAAAGGCATCACCGCTTCCCATATCCTCGTAGGAAAAATCGCTGCCCTGCATCTTCTGTTTTTTGGCATGCGTCGCCAATTTCCTCACACGTTGTGTACGAGGAAAGAACATCCAGATATCATCCGCATTGTTCAGCATCAAAACAGCCTGATCTTTCACTCGCCGCGGCTCAAGGTAGCGTACGAGGTTTTTCTCGCCTTTATCTTTACTCCACGATTCTTGAATGAAGGTCCGTTTGCTTCCTGAGGTGGTTACGATGGTCATCTTTGCTTTGCCATGACTCGTCTCGACGTTCATAGTGTCGTTGACTTTCTGGATGATATCTTCGCCCGTGAGATCCTGACAGAAAGAGATCACAGCAAAAAGCAAGCTTATTAAAACTACGGTCAATAACTGTTTCATCACATGACCTCCGTTCGTGATTTGACAATATCCTTTTTTTATCATTTTATCACCATATCAATGGTATTAAGCGATAACGTGTCACTTCTGTATATTCTTTATAACCTGACAACTCCTTTGTTAAAGTACGATCCTCCAAAGCTGTCCGAAAAATGAACAGAAAAATTATGGCCAAACTGGGAAGGAATGCCCACAAGGAACCCAGGATGAGTGGCATACCCAAAGTCGTCAGTATCGCACCCACATAGCCCGGATGTCTGACTGATTTGTAGGGACCAGCCGTACACACCTGATGATTCCTATCCACTTGAATCCGTACAGTTGCCTCAAAATGAGTATTGACCGCCATAGCCCAGAGAGGTAGAGCAACACCAAGGATTAACAATGTCAAACCAAGTGCATTCAGCTCAAGTGACATGTACGACCATCCATACCGCACCGCATCGAAGCCCGCAATAATCAGTGTCGCTAAGCTGAGTGGCCTCCAAAAGGCATAGAAGAATTTATCAAATCTTTTGGTACCTACCTTCATGAATTTTCCCCGTTCATTAAGGAGTTCAGGATTTTTTCTTATCATCACGACAGAATAGATCACAGTCAGCACTAAATACAATCCTGCCATCACCCAAGCATTTATCCACTTGATCGTACCAGCGGATACCAACAGAATGGCGAGCACAGGGGCAATGCTTATTACTCCTATAAATAAACCGCGTCTCCCATAACGATTGAGCCCAAGTCTGTCTTTAGCTGTCGGAGAATTGTTGGATTGAGACATTGGAGGATCTTTCCCATTTATTGAATTTTTCACTGTATCGCCATTTTGATATACGTATCAGAAACATATGAGTTAGAGACAAAACTAAGATCGCACCCAGCATTTTTTAAGAGCTTTTCCTTTCAAAGAATCCGATGATACCAGGAAGGATGAAAACGGTTGCCATAAAGCAGGCGCCAACACCGATGAAAAGTGCTCCTCCCAGATGTCCGAAGCCGCGCCAGATAGAAAAAACGAGTGACCCAAAGGCAAGCATCGTGGTGAGAGACGTGAGAAGGATCGCCTTACCTGTGCTGGCAAAAACGGCGAATATTTTGTCCTTACCTTCATGTCTCCATCGGTGCACGATGTGAACACCGTCATCGATCCCGATCCCCACGATCATCGGAAGAGCCATGATATTCATCAATGTGATCTGCATACCAGCAAGCTTCATAAATCCCACCATCCAGAGCACTCCACAGGCCAATGGGATCATAGCCATCAGAGCATCAAATGGGCTGCGAAAATCTACCAGGAGAAGAAGAAAGACGATGATCAACGTAAGAAACACAGCATTCCGTCCGTCTCGTCCGATGATCTCGATCAATGCCCGAAAGACAGGAGGCATTCCTGTGGCTTTGTCGCTCACCCTTTCCAGATCATCATCGAATCGATGAAGAAAATCGGCATCCTGCCAGATATTGCCCTGGGGAAAGACCGTCACTAAAAACTGCTCTCGTGTCTTATTGCTGTACCGGTCAAGAATGGAGACCGGCAGGTCCTCCTGCTTGATCGATTCTGTGCTCGCCATCTGGATCACAGATCGCTTGAAATAGGGAGCAAAACGCTCTTGAAAACTGGACAATCCGCCCAAGAGTTGTGCTTGATCCGCCTCTAAAAACCGCAGCAACTCCTGGATGATGTTTTGGGATTCAGGTTTTTCCGGATCTCCCACGATAGATTTGCATTTGTCATCCACTTTATCCTGACCCCCGAGATAGGCCATATCCTGCATTTCCATGATATTCATCTCGAGGCGTTCCACTTCTTCATGTAATTTGAGGATTCCATCCCATACGACTCTTTCTTCGACAGGAGTGGATTCCATTCTCTCAACGATTTCCACAATGTGGGGAATCCTCCTCTGTTGCTGCTCGGAAGAAGGCAGGTAGAGAGAGATATCCTCCGTCACAGCCACTGATCCGAGCTCTCTGTACGCTCTGGCAAGCTCTCTGGATTCATCGACATTATCGGCCAAGATCAGGGCATAATCCATGCTCATATCAAACTCGTCGAGCACAACATCCTGGAGTTCTATAGAGGTCAGCCCTTTGGGTTCGATATTCATGTAGTTTTGATCAAAAGTGATCTTAGAGCCAAACCAGGCAAGCAGAAGAGTAAGAGACAGTGAAAACAGGATCGTGAACACATAATGCCGACTCAACCATACAGCCATGTGACCCAGAAACCGGAAGCTGATGTCGCGCTGCACAAACGGTTCTGAATCCTTTTTCCTTTCTCGTTTTTTTTCGAGACGGCGTTCCCTGATAACCAAAAGAGAGGGCAAGAACAGAAACGTGGCTAAAAGGATGGCGAGGAGACCTGTCCCGGTCACAATCCCCATCTCTTTTAATCCTCTGGATTGGCTGATGCTCATTGTTAAAAAGGCACATGCTGTAGTCACTCCTCCGGTCAAAATCCCCTTTCCGGTTTTCCAAAAAGTTTTTTCCATGGCCTCTGCGATAGAGTCACCCGTAGCCCTCCATTCCGTGAATCCGGAGATGATATGAATGGAGAAATCAATACCCAAACCCAGAAGGATCACAGCCATCATCTGCGTCATGATGTTTAATTGCCCCGCGACGACTGCAGCTGTCCCTACAGCCCAAATGAGCCCCACCAGAAGGTTGGCTATAGCAAGCACAGGAGCCACCCACATCCGGAAGGAAATCATGAGAAGGAGCAGGATGGCGAAGACTGCGATCAAAGTGGTGTATCCCAAGCTCTGTTCGGCATAGACCATCTCATCCCGGCCGATGGCGATCATTCCGGTGAGGCCTGCACGGATATCTGGATAGTCTACTCGCATCTCATCCAAAATTTCCTGGACCGAATCCGTCCCCACAACCATAAGGTCAGTATCCATCATCGTGAAGTTAGGGATCACATTCAAGACCAGGGTTTTCTCGTCATAAGAGAGAAAATAGGTCTCGCCGTACAGGAGTTTATCCGCTATTCCCTGAATATCGCTCTCAGAGATCTCCTCCCCCTCGGCCACGCTTTTCAATCCCTCAATAAGGCTCTCGATCCCGTCTAGGAACACGACCGCTCCGTCCTCTTTTTCGCGTGTGGAGATGGATTCTTCCTGGCCGACATACTCCTTTTCCATTGAGTCATTCAGGTTGACAAGAAGACCGGTCAGGTTGGGATCCATAAATATATCTTTGAGATTCCTGAGATCTTCTGCTTTAATGAGCATCAATCCATGCTCCTTGAGGAAATCGATTTCGGTTTTGTAATCCACCCGGCGAAACAATTTTTGCTGATTTCCATGAGTCTGAGTGGTTTCCAAGATCAGAGGCGCAAGAGTTTCAGCAAATTGCTTGATCCGTCCTTCCTCCCCTTCTACAACGACAACAAGGCTTGTGGCTGAGACAAACTCCTCGATGATCTTGTTGAACTCTATTGTTCGCCGGTCCTTTGACGGCAACAGGTCGGACCACCGCATGGTGACTTTCAGGTGACCTGCAAAAAAGCCAAACACCAGTGTTAACAAAAGCACGATCAAAAGCATCCGCCCCGGATAGGAAGAATGCCAGTGGGCAAGTTTTTTTAACAAATATTCTCTCATTTCCTCACCTTGTCATCCAATTGACACTCGACAATGACAAACCTTCCCAACAGGGATGGAGAATCAAAACCAAGCGCATCCATCTGTTTTTGTAAGGATAGTTCATCCAGGCTGTCGGCAATAAGATCAATTCCAAGCCTAGCGGCAAGATCAAGCAAAGACTCGAGTATTTTTTTCATTCCCTCGGTTTCTCCCTTCAGAGAAGTGACCCAGATCGAGTTTGGGAATATTTCAGAACTCAGCTCGCTAAATGCATAAGCTGTATAGTCAGGAGTATAAATACACTGCTTTTTTTTAGCGAGCTCACTGAGGTATGTATCAATCATCCGGAAATATGAACGGTGGACATAGCTCAAATGGGATCGGCTGGCAAGGACAGGAAAAGTCCTAATGAGCTCTAGGGCAATAGCCAAACTCGCTGTGTGGAATTCCGCGCTTTCATTCTTCACACCTCTACATCTTCTCCGGCAAATCCTTTCAACTTTTTTCCATCCTAGACTATGGACAATTGCCTGTGATGCTGCGTTGAACGCATCGATTGTACTACGAACATGAGTGACTCCTCTTGACTTAAATGCAGTTTGTAATGCTTTGAGAAGTTCTTTGCCAATTCCTGCGTTTTCAAATTCCGGATGCACCCGCAATCCCTGAGCCCACCCATCGATAGAGGTCAACATCTCACCATGTAGACAACCTATAATCCGCGTATCTACTTCAACGATGAGATTGATGACATCTCTCTTATTCAGCCAATCCGCCCATGCCTGGATAAGATAATCGTCCGGATCGAAGAGTTGGGAAAAGGACTGCAGCGGGTCGATATCCTCGATGGTTGCTGGCCTAATATTCAAACTATTCATCGATCTATCTTTTTTTGTGTATATTTCAAAAGCTTTTGGTTTTTGTAATAAGAGTGAGAATCTTGCCACTTGCAGTCATACGGGGATGTCGCCGGCACACAATAACTGAGGATGCTCGGGATAGCAAGTCTGTCATAGGCGTTAAAATGGGGGCTGATGCCCTAAGCGATTCCATAACAACATCATGAAGAGATATCTCATTGACCTCGATTACGGGGTTCACTGAGACAACTAGGCGTGTAAGCCCGTCTTCTCCCTCTTCCTCTGAGAATTGATAGTCGGCAGGTGTTCCCCCAAACCTTGATGGTAAGATATTATCGACAAGTGAAGATAAAGCATCGGACATGTAAGTCATTCCTTCCAAAGTTAGTTTTTCAAAGCTCTGTACGGAATGCAAATGTGTCCGGAGACCCAGCGTTTCCCAAGGACATTTGCATGTCCGTTTTTCCAAGATTCCATTATCTCCTGTTTCCACATTGAGAAAAAGTTTATACGCATCAGACAAAAGTGAAGTAAAAAGCAGAGCGGACTGTTTTTTTTGCGAGGAATTAACAAAGCGCTCGTGTTTCACAGCCACAAATCGATCCTCAAGGATGTGCATATCGTCTGGCATATTGGGCTTCAAACAACCAAGAGCAACACGGCCCGCCTCCACAGTACTGAACCATGGAAACAAACGATGTCCATCCTCCTCGAGGATCTTACGCTTCAGCGGGGTGATAGGTTCCCCGCCTAATATAAACACTATGGGAGGAAGTTTAATACGTATCATCTGGGAAACCTGAATCAAACGAAGGGCTGAACCTGGGAATGTAGCCATGAGTGTTCCATCCGGACAATTGTTTTGAATCCATCGAGCCAGTGGCACTGGGTGCCGAATATCTGAAAACTTGGGAGAAGGGAGTGATACTCCTCGAAGTCTTGCTGCCAGGAGCAAAAAACTAAGTTTTATTCCTACAGCAGAACGCCAGAGCGGTAAAACTGGTGTTTGAGAGAACCAGGCAGAAGGTGATAATCCTCCAAGAGCAAAAGTTATGAGATGAATGATGCCCGGTACTGAGGGCATCGGGTAATAGAGGATCACAGGAAGATTTTTGACCTGAAGGACATCGGCAATCAAAGGAATATAGGAAGATAAAAGTTTAATCCCCTCCACATCGATGGGTGTCTGCATCCGGGGTCCACGTGAACCACTGCTCTGTAGAGGGACCGACGGACCAGACACCATATCCAGGGCAGATGCAGCCAATTGTAATGCGAGTCCATTACGAATGATCGGTTTTTTTCCTTTAAACTCATCGATATCAAGATAAATGCCATCCTTAGCCATCTTGGAAAGAGTTGATTCTAAACCATTCAAAAACACTTCATTTTCTAGCCGGTTCCAGGTATAACCTGCTGAACGCAAAAGCTCTCTATAAGGATTGCTCGGTTCTGAGTATATCTTTGATTGGCACAAAGAAAGAAAATTTGTGACTCGATTATCAATTCTTTCCTGCAATAATTTCCTTGCCTGAGTTACAGTATAGGGATTAGTCAGCGCATCAACAAGGGAGATCCCAAAAGATAAGGCCTGTATAACAGTTGTCCGTTGGAGATGAGACTGTGTGAGAGGGATCATCATCGAGATTCACTTGACTATGAATATGCTGTGCATTTATTTGCGGAATTTTCGGATAAAATCTTCGACCTCCGGCACTCCCCCTTGATAAACGAGATAACCATTATATGGTTCCCGCTCTGTGATTTCATCATTGATGGGAGTAAGCATGATCTCCTTCACCTTATCGAGGTCGTTCGCTTGTCCCAAAGCCCATCCCAGTTTGATATATGCCACTTCAGGCAACATGTTACCCGCAGGAATAATGCCCTTTGCCATGAGATCTCTCCCCGTATCATAGACGTACATGTGGACATAGCCCCAGATGGTCTGAACTGTCATATAGATAGCAACGTTCTTCTTGACCGCTCTGAGTATGGCAGGATAAAGTGGCTTATTCACATGGCCGAGACCTGTCCCTGCGATAACGATGCCTCTATATCCATTATCGACCAATGAATCAATGATGTCGGGCTGCATGTTAGGATAATAGTAAACAATGGAAATCTTCTCCTCAAAATGGGGAAATATTTTAACTTTCCTGTCTTTTCGTCTGTGATTGTATGTGTCTTTCAGAAGTTCGACCTTGTTTTTCGTGACTTTAGCCACCGGGATGTCGCCGATGGTCCGAAAGGTGGACCTGTAGGAGGAGTGCATCTTCCTGACCCGTGTTCCGCGATGCAAAAAACCATATTCATCGGATGTTGGCCCGAACATGCACACCAAGACTTCCGCAATATCGGAATGACTCGCTGCATAAGCTGCGTGCATAAGGTTTAACGCGGCATCGGAACTCGGCCGGTCGGACGAGCGTTGAGAGCCCACAAGCACAATAGGAACCGGCAGATCTTGGACCATAAACGTCAATACTGCTGCTGTATGGTGGAGGGTATCTGTTCCATGCCCAACGATGATCCCGTCTATTCCCTTCTCAATTTCTTTACCGATAGCTTTCGCCAATGTTATGTACTGCTTCGGTCCCATATTTTCGCTGAACACGGCAAAAAGTTTTTCGGTGGTGATATTGCAGATATCTGCAAGCTCTGGCACAGCTCCGTACAATTCTCCGGGTGTGAAGGCAGGAATGACGGCTCCGGTTCGGTAATCCAATCGCGAGGCGATCGTCCCCCCCGTCCCAAAGAGCTTGATATTCGGTTTGTCATCCGAATAGGGAAATTCCTTTTCGGGGATTTGGTATTTGGCTTTTTTGTAGCCGAGCTCTTTAATATTTTTGATTGTATCGATGCTAATCCCAATGTTATATCCTGTTTTAAACTTCAAGACGAGATGCCTGTCATCGTCGTTCTCAGCCCTGGGGAGGATCGTCCCCTCAAATACACCCCGGGTTGTGTCTATTCGGACTTTGCCCCAGACCCTGACGTTGTTCGTCTTCAAAACTTCCAAAGCACGTCCTCTATAGCCTTGAAATATATCCTCAGTCATTTTTTATTTCTCTTTGTTTTTTCTTTAGGACTCTGTTCATCTTCTCCATGTTTTCCTTCAACTCAGCCAAAGGAACATTCCCCAAAGCTGAATTACTTAATTCTCCCATGATCCAACGGACCTCGGCCTTCTCATCTTTTGATGTTTTAATTTCCTTGAATTTGTGCATAAGAAAAGGGATTTTATCCAAAATGTCCTTTTTGGAGACTTTTTTGAACTTGATCGTGCTGAGCACAGAATCATAATCCATATTTGGGTATTGATAAACGACTGGTATCATTTTTTTTGCTAGGACAAAATCGAGATCCATATTTTTGAGGAACTTCAGCAATTCATATATCTTATCATAGAAGAAATCTTGAGATCGAGGATATTGACCCTCCCAGTGTTTTAAAGTGTGCCCGAAAAGGCTACCTGTAAACTTGGGATCTGTTCCGAATTCATTGATGATCCTCTCGATGATCGGAACCAGGTTGGTCTTCAAGATATAATGGTATGTGTCCTGAGGAATTCCCCAATTTTGGAGCTGTTCTAATCTAACACTGACATCAACAGGCAGCTTTTTTTCGATCTCCCGGATGTTTTCATCTTCAAGAGGGATGGGTGCGGAGTCCGTATCCGGGTACATCCGGTCAGGGCCAGGGAGCACTCTTTCAAAGACCGTGGTCCCATCTTCAAATGATTTTCGGCTTTCTCTGGGAACTCCCTCAAACGCCAGCTGGCATCTTTCCTCGATGGCCTCCAGTGCTGTTGGGATATCATCAGCAGGACCCCAGACAAACATTTGGGCATCATCGGCGTTTCCGTCGAGAGCCTGTTTAACCTTATCAAGCCAATTATCAGGAACCACCTCATTTATCTGTTCAGAGTGGATGAGATGGGGTTTTTCGATACATGCGATCACTTTTATTCGATCGCTAATTTCATCGGCAAATATCTTTCCCGGCTGCGTAAAATGGGACAGAATCCCCTCAAATCCGGGCAGGTTCACACCAACTAATTTGTATTTATTTGTTCTGGCATGAGCAAAAGGCGCATAATCCATATCAAAGTCAGCAAAATTCATTTTTTTATAATGAATTTTCCAACTCTTGCCATTCTTAATTCTCTTGTTCAGAAGTTCCCTGATGTGCAGCAAAGCCCATTGTCTGAATGTCTCATTGTGCGTGAGCTCCGGAATCCACTTATTGTGGGAGACGCCTTTTATTTCGACCCTGGACCCACCTCTGCAGCTGCAATTGACATCCTCCCTTCCCGACCCTATTCCTGTCAAAACCTTTCCGGTGCTCCTGTTCAAGAAACGTATATACTCCGCTCCTTCCCTCACCTCATCCGGATTGATAAAATCGGGATAAGTGACGGTCTCGATGAGTGGCATTCCCAGCCTGTCGGTTTGGTAAGTCCGCACATGGCCGACATCAGAGACTTCGCGGCAGGAATCTTCCTCCACACTCAGTTGGATCAAACGGATTTTTTTGTTTTTTAGCGGGATCTCCCCCTCCACACCTAAGATGGCCGTACGCTGAAAACCTGTGGGGATGCTCCCGTCGAGATACTGTTTTCGGATGATATGGATTTCACCGACAATGTTTAACTTGCACAATAGAGATATTTCAAGAGCGATCTCTATAGCCTCCCTGTTGATCGGAAAAGGTGGAGTGTCGTCGATATCATATGTGCATGCTGTTTCATTCTTGATCCTGTAGATGATGGTTTTTCTTGTTTTAAACTCCATCAATGCGGTGCCGTCATACTCTCCCAGCTCACTCAAGGTCGGCCGCATATGACGGATAATCTCCGCATCATAATCGTCGAACGTGTTATAGATTCCAGCTGGACAGCTGCAAAAAAGCTTCTTTTTAGTCTTGAGCTGCTGATGGACTTCTAAACCGGCCATAAATCCAATACGGTCATAATCGGCTTGGGTTGCATCCTTTCTTGAAACATACCCGATAGCTAGCTTGCTGTTTTTATAATTCATGACCGGGTCAAAAGTTTTTTTCATGTTCGAGTCTAACTTAATATTTGCTAAGCGACATCTTTTACCAGCAAATAAGAAGACACTATTTATAAAACGATTCCTTTAGGTTTGTCAAAGTCTTATCGATTGGAGCATTTCCAAATCCGTGATGACATGAATGCTAGATAGCGTTATTGAGTGATCAGATTGTGTGGTGGAGAAAACCGTGTGTAGGGCTGGACGATCAGGCATGCTTCCATCAAGAATTAGACTATTTACGATTGACCGCATCGTGGAATGTGATATAGACTGTATCTTCCTCAATCAAAACATCATGAAATTTAACCGGTCTATCCTTGATTCCAATATATCAGAACTTCTTAATAATCACCTCAATCCTGTTCGTCAACCTATCCATGCACCCCAAGCAAATCCTCAATATTCCGAAAGGGAAACTTCTATAAAAGGAGAAATATTATGAAATATAAGGTTCTAGGAGTGTCGATCCTAATGCTTTTGCTCTTGATTATCCCTTATTCAGGCGTGAGCCAAACACCCAGGTTCCCAAAAACACCATTGCCCTCAAAAACTATAGATCTGCTGGTCAATGAGATTTCGGGACAGGTCATCTACAACAATGAAGTAATCCTATGCGGAGCCCCATGGATCAGGGAAAGGAACGAATTTTCAGACACTTTTTATGAATCTCAGAAAATCTATGACATAGCAAAAAGTTATGGGATAGAGACTGTTCGTTTGGATAGATATCCGAGTGATAGGAAAATCAACTACGCCTTTGAGGGTGAGTTTTGGATTGAGAAGCCCAAAAAAGAGTTGGTGGCCAGACTCGATGCCGATACCGCTCTCATCGCATCGGGGTCATCAACAGTGGACGTTACCGGTGAACTCGTGTATATCGCGCCACTCCATCCGAAAGACTTGAAGGAATGGAAAGCGAAAGGAATCCAGGAAGAATACAAGGGGAAAATTGCTCTGATGTGGTCTCATGCCCGGAGGGAATTTGCAGAAGCACTGGATGCTGCAGGGATTGTTGGAGTGATATCCTTCCGTGCACAGGACCGGTATTTTGATCCTGACCAGATCATCTATTCGAGAGGTTCATACTCGG
>CAZXJE010000043.1:0-1232 GCA_964640835.1 uncultured Eubacteriales bacterium | reverse complement strand
CAGGACCGGTATTTTGATCCTGACCAGATCATCTATTCGAGAGGTTCATACTCGGGCAAAGAAAACCTTAAATTCGGATTTACGATCTCTTGGAGACAATGGTCAGAGCTTATGGAAGACCTCGAAAAGGGGAAAAAGTTCACGGTCAGATGTAAAACAAAGATGGAAGAATTTCAGGATAAATTCGAGAATGTCGTTGCCTGGATCCCTGGGACAGAACCGGATAAAAAAGGTGTGATTTTTACAGGACATCTTTTCGAGGGATACACAAAAAGAGGAGCCAACGACAACATGAGCGGTTGTGTGGTACAGCTGGAGATTTTGCGCGCTCTGACAAAGCTGATCGCATCCGGAGATCTTCCCCAGCCACGCCGGACGATCTATTTCCTCTGGCCGAATGAGATCTCAGGCACGTTCAAGCATTTCGAGCAGAATCCAGGCTTTGCCGAGAAATTGAGCTGCAACATCAACATGGACATGGTGGGAGAGGGGCTGGGGAAAAACAATGCCAAATTCACCTGGAGTGAATGCCCCAATCATCTGCCCTGCTACCTGGATGGCCTGGGCAATTCATTCATGAATTATGTCTGGCGGACAAATGACATCGTCTATCTGCCCGACTCCCCGAGAAATCCGAGGGGGCAGATCTTCCCGAAACCCATGTGGGAGAAGAATGGCTCACGGGATGCCTTCCGGTATTTCATACATTTAGCCACGGGGGGAAGCGACCATATTTGTTTCACCAATCCGTCAGTTGCCGTGCCTGGAGTTGAGCTCAATGTCTGGCCGGACCAGTGGTATCACGCAGACACGGATACCCCTGATAAGTCCGACCCGACTCAAATGAAGAGGGTGGCCTTTATCGGTGCAGCTAGTGCATGGGTTGCGGCCAACTGCACGGATGAAGTCTTGGAGCCGCTTCTGGATGCAGTGTCCGATTATGGGTACAAGAGAGTTGGAGAGAGAGAGCTGCCTCAGGCATTGAAATTTGTGGACAAAGCTAAAGCTAAGACATTTCAGATGGATGCTTGGAAAGCTTTCAACCTTGCTGGTTTTGCAGTAGAGCGCGAGATCGGAGCTCTCCGGTCATTGATGGAAATCTGCAGTGGCTCTGATAGTGCAGTACAGAAAATCGAAGACAGGATCAAACAGTGGAAGTATTATGGTGAAGGGTTAGAGGAGCAGATCTTAAAATACGGCGCCCTCAAAGCTTCGAAATTGGATGTGGAAGC
>CAZXJE010000042.1:0-16603 GCA_964640835.1 uncultured Eubacteriales bacterium | reverse complement strand
CAAAGTCTTCGTTGTAGCCCACTTGCGGTAGTTCACTACAGCTTCGTGGGCCACTGCCTCGCCTTTGCAGCAACCTCAACTCGTGAACAATCCAATTTCCACCTGAATTATTCATAAAAGCTGCCAACAACTCTATTAAGAAAATCACCTCATTATTATATTGTCAGAATACGTGGCCAAAATTAAAATAAATACCAGTCCCTTCGGGGCTAAAGCCCATATCGAACCTCACCACAAAATTCTTGAGATAGTATCTCAATCCCCATCCGATATCCTTAGCGGCTAAATTAAAACGGATCTCGACCCATGACGGCCAGACCAATCCCCAATCAATAAAGACATTCCCACCCAGTTTTTTACATATCGGGAACCGGTACTCTGCGTTTACTAGGAATTTCCCTTTGTCCTGGAACCTATTAAGCCTGTATCCCCTCATTGCCTTCATTTCCGAGCCTCCACCGAGTACTGACATTTCGTAGAGAGGGACGTTCTCCCCCACTACATGCTGAATCATCAATCTGAAAGCGAAAACATCATTCTGCCCAATGAATAGGAAATATTTCCTCAAGTCGAGTGTGTAGCGATAATACTTTGCCTTTGAATTTCCAAAAAAACCAGCCGCAAAGTCATTGCGGAACAAAAAGCGGAGTCCTTGTTTGGGATGGATCCAACTGTCCGAGGTGTCATATCGGAACAGAAAAGAGGCAAAGGGCGAAAATTCCTCCCCTGCACCATTCAATGTTTCTGTGTAGGATTTGTCAGCTTCGATGTCAAAATACCGGATAAATTTCAGAGCGTATATGGCCTCTATCACAAAATGAGGACTGAATCCTCTGCCAAATGTGAGGATGAGCTCTTTTTTTTCGTCTGTATAGCGCGTCAGATCATTTTCGTTTGATTCGGGCCCCAAACCATAATAATTGGCTCTTAATAGCTTGCTATATTCAGCCTTTAAATCAAAAGACAAAGGATATACTGTTCCCTGACGAATTTCAAAATCAGGCAAAGAAAAAACAAAGATGTAGGTCCGTTCTCCCTTTGTCGAGTTAAACAACAAAAGATCAAAAGATTCGTCTTTACCAAAAAAGTTCACAAATTTCCCCTTAGCTCCATAACCAACTCCGATATCTGTGTCGTACATCAAAATTGGAAAAACATTGAATGACTTTTTTGAATTTTGATCCGGCGTACCAGAAGCCAGCACACAGAAGAATACAAAGATCGACACTATCACTCCAAAAAAATGACGAACGTTATACACCCTGTGGGGCATTTTAATCTGTGATTCTCCTTGTGTTTCAGCCTCGCTCTAAATAATCAGGAATTAATCAGGATCAGGAGGTCATTTAATGAATTTGTAACCCGACCAAGGCACAGTGATGAGATGAAGAGGATGGGAAGGATCGTCTTCGACTTTTTGACGCAAGTTATGCATGAACGTGTCTACTGTTCGTGTTGTGGGATAATTATCATAACCCCAGACCTCGTTGAGGATTTTATCCCGACTCACGACTTCTCCCTCATGTTCAGACAAGAGCTTTAGAAGCCCGATCTCTTTTACTGTGAGAGATATTTCCTTTTTTCCCTTTATGGCTACCTGTTTCTTAAAATTAATGGTTACATCCCCAAAGGACAGCACTTCAATTTCTCGACTCTCTGGGGAAACCCTACGAAGAACAGCATTGATGCGTGCAATGAGTTCTCTCGTTCCGAAAGGCTTGAGGAGGTAATCATCTGCACCCAGCTCTAGCCCTATTATTCTATCTAGCTCTTCCTTTTTCTCTCCCGTAAGGAATATGATTGGCGTGGAAATACCCTCCATCCTGAGCTTTTTGCAGATCTCAAACCCATTCATGGTCGGAAGAACATAGTCAAGAACAATGAGGTCGACCTTCTCTTTACTTCCTATTCTGTATCCCTCTGCTCCATCAGAGCTGCTGAGGACCTCAAAATTCTCTGACACAAGCGCCGCCATAAGAGTTTCTCTTAAAGTGTGGTCATCCTCTACAATCAGTATTTTCTTCATGTCTTTGGAAATACGAGACTCACAAGACTTCCTTCACCGATGTGGCTTTTGATCCTTACTTCTCCTTTGTGGGCCTCCATTATGTATTTTACGACTCTCAACCCCAAACCCACGCCCTTGGGACTTTTCTGTATAGCTTCTGGCGAACGAAAAAAATCATCAAAGATCTTTTTCTGGTCTTCTGTGGATATCCCGATTCCTTTATCCTGGATTTGGATTTCTACGTCGCCTTTGTTTTCTAGAAGGCGAACGGTTATCTCCCCTTCGTCATTCGAATACTTAATAGCATTGTCTAAGAGATTAGTCAAAGCTTGCTTGATGGCATCTCTGTCGATTTTTAACGTGATAACCTTTTCAGGAAGGTCCTTATGCAGTACGATCCCTTCCTTGAAGAGATTCCCATGGAACAGAGCAATGGCTTCCTCGACAATAGGCTGTAAGTCTTCCCATGAAAAGCGGTATGTCTTTACATTCTGTTCGATCTTTCCAATATCCAAGATGTTGTGCACAAATCGAGTGAGCCTTAAGCACTCGTCTGCCATAACACCCAAAAGTTCTTCCTCTTTAGCTTTATCTTTAACTCTTCCGTCCTGTAACATTTCCGAAAGACTATGAATGGAACTCAAAGGCGTCCTTAATTCATGTGAGACAATTGCAATGAATTCAGTCTTCATTTTGCTGAGCTCATCCAGTTTTAGTTTCTCCGCTCGTTCAAGAAAAACTTCTTCCTGGAGAACGATCCTTTCCAGATTCAGAGCCAATCCGTTAGCCATGCTGAGGAACAAATCTAGGTCTTCAGGCGAGTATCTTTCTCCGGATTTCTTTTTCCCCAATAACAAAAAACCTTCTAAAGCCATGAATTTGAAGGGCAGGGATATGACCACCTCCAAGCCAAAGTCAGCTAATATCAATTCGTTGGAAAAATCTATCCCTTCTTCCATACGCACAGCCCCGCTCTTTGCCGATATTCGGCTCTTTCCAAAAACTTCGGTATGTAACAGGTCGAGATTATTTCCGCCATCTTTCGTGACAATCGGGATTTTTTTATCGTCCTGCACTGAATACACTAGAATCCTCAAGATTTCGAGAGGTAATGTATTTTCCACCTTTGTCAAAAAGTATTCCACAAGATGGTCCTTGTCGGCCATCCTATGTGCTTTTTCATTAAAGCTCCGGTTACTCTCTCGATAATCAAAACTGACTCGGAAAAAAGACTTATCCACAAAATGCTGGATCTTCCTCCGTGCAGGATGGAAAACTACCGCTGCAGCAAGTGCAGCAATAGCGGCTACTACAGCTTCCTGGATATTTACCAGCCGAGAGACAAATTCATGCAGAAAACGGACGGAAAACAGATAAACAGTCACAGTAAAGATCGTTAAAAAAGAATAAACCAGACTTCTGTTGATGATGACTTCAATATCCATCAACTTAAATCGGATGATCGCAAACGCAACGGCAAGCGGGAGAAAGATAAAAAAGACATTTGAGAACTCATCTGAAATAAGTGGAGCGCTTTTAACCAGTTGAGGCAATTGGTACAAAAGGATAAAGGGGCCAAGCCCGACAAAAAGACCGAAAAAGATCCATTTGATCTGCGCCCGTTCCTCTATCATAGAAGCTCTTCTGAAACCAGAGCCGAGCAAGAAGATAGTTCCTATGACATAGAGGACTGTATAAAAGCGAAATATATAGAATACAGCTTGATAATATCTGTAGTGAACGATGGAAGAATGAAGAACGGAATACAGGAATAGAAATATAAGGGCACTAGCGAATAGGAAAGCTGGCAAGTAGATAAAAATCACACTTTTCTTTACATCTCTCTTTGTTAATTTTAGGGTAAAATGTAGCAGCAGGGCTGGAGCCAGAGGATAGAAAAGATAATACAACACTCCCGGCAAAACAGAGATCCACGCATCCCTATGACTGTAAAATCCTTGGTTGATAATGGTCGCTGATGAGAATGCCACAATAGCAAAGAAAAAAATCTGTGCCATAAGATCATCCTGACGCAGAAAGATCACCGCAATTCCGATCGTGAAACAGCTCAAACCGATGATAAGGTAAATGATGAGAAATGGCTCTTGAGAATAATAGGCAACAAGCTGGACTTCGCTTTGTTGAACTACTCCATCAGTCTCATAAAGGACCTGAACCAAGTCTCCGATCGATCTCTGACTCAGGGCAAATTCTACATCTTTGTCCGTTAAAATCTCGGTTTGGTCCAAGCGTTTGATGGAGGATTGGGAGACATCCTTGGGAATCCATGGCCTCTGGTGCAATCGGGCAAAGCCATAGACGCTTATCGCTATGACAAAAACACCCAGGATCAAATATCCTAAAATTCGAGCTCTTATCATGGATGAATCTCCCCTTATTCCTAAAGAATAACACATTTAGCTCCATCGATCCAAACTTGGGTGGATTGGGATGGGTTATCGACCCTGAAAGACACGTTCTGGGGGTAACGTCTCCGAAAGAGCCCTTTTTAACTGTTGAAATTGATCTCGATCTTGCGAATGAAGCGAAGCAAACTTAGCCTCGCTATTTACCGGATTGATCCCATACTACTTTTTTTGTGCACCGGAAACGAGAACAGCAAGGCTCTTGAACCTGTCCGAAGGGAGTATTTTTGTTTTGCGGACTGACTCTACACCTGTAGCCCTTCCAAATAGAGTTTTTTCATAGGCCGCATCATCAAGACCTTGGAATTCCTTGTACTGTGAGTAATCAACATACTCAAGTTCTCTGAGAGTTTGGATCATGGTAAGAGTGCTCACTCCAAAATATCGCTTGAGATAAACGACGTCTTCGAACTCCAGGCGAGCCGACATCAAGTCTTTTTCGATAATGGCTTTTACTTTTGTAGGAGGCATTAAAAAGCGTCGGGCAAATGTCTGGGCGAATTTTTCACGAGGGTGGTAAAGAGAAACATATTCCTCCATAAAAACATCGGGATTGTCAATAATAGGATCTGTATATCGATCTCTGAGATAGTGATAATATTCGTGAGCAGCCACAAAGATCTGTTCTCCTTCTGACAGGTTCCTGTCTATCAGAGCAAAGGCGGCCTCTTTAATCTCAAAATAGATGAATATTCCGGATATCTTGCATTCTTCTGAGAGAGACTGTCGGTAAACACGCAATCCATTCATCTCAACGAGCAAAAAGATATTCCTGATTGGAGAATCCCCCAATCCGAGTCTCCTGCGTTCCTCGATTGCTAGCCTTTCTGGACTGAGATGAGAATATGCAGGTGCTAGTTCCAGTCTTCGTCCCGCAACCTCCTCCAAATTGAGGTAATCATCACAATATTTTTTAAATTTTTTGAGTTCTGATTTAGCTTGTATATTTATAGTCTTCTGACTAAAAAGTCCTTCGAAGGCCGTCTCTCTCTCTCGTATAAAATATGAGACATCTTTTTTAAGAAACTCGGCAATACGCTTTAAAGAATCGAGACTTGGCATCCTCTTGCCAAGCTCTAGCAACGAGATAAACTCGCTGGACAATCCCACTGCTCTGGCAAGATCCTCCTGAGTGAGTCCAAGATTTTCTCTTTCGATCCTAAGTTTTATTCCTAAAATTCCCGGCATTTTATCACCCCATCCAAAGAGTACTCCATTTATAACGGGTAGTTAGAAGAAAGTCAATATGGGGCAAAAATATAGCTGTCGGTTATATAACATTCTGAATCCTGAAAATTCCGGATAATTACTTTTGACTTTCGCTCTTTTCTTTGGTATAAATTTTCTGGGGTAGACATACAATAACCTTAGTGTAGGTTTGGGAAGGAGTTGCATGGACCTAATCAAAACGATCAACAGTGACTTCTTTAAGAACATCGTCGAATATCTGAACGATGGCGTCGCTCTTCTAGATTCCCAACACAAAATCTTTTTCTGGAATCAAGGAGCTGTGAACATAACTGGATTCACAAAAGCTGAGATTCTGGGACATAGATGCTTCGAGAACATTCTGATCGCTTCAGATAATGGTGATCTTCAGATCTGCAAAAATGACTGCCCTGTAGACAAAACAATGCGCGATGGGAAAAAACGCAGCTTCGAAGCTTTCATTCACCATAAAGAAGGCTATCGTCTTCCTGTTTTTATGCGCATAATGCCCATCACGGATTCAGATCAGAAGGTTATTGGTTCTGTTGAAACTTTCTATGACACCTCTCCAAGAGTTCTCATCCCACAGAAGGCCCAGGAACTCAGAAAAATGGGCCTCATCGACCCTCTCACAGAGCTGGGCAATAAAGCCTATTTGGAAGCTCAGATCATGCTCAAGTTGGATGAGATGAATAAACACCATTTTCCTTTGGGTATTCTTCTTATCGATATCGATCACTTCAACGCCGCCAACGAGGCACATGGTACTGTCGTCGGAGATAAGATATTACGCATGGTCGCTCGAACCCTTGCCAACAACATACGTTTCTATGATATTGTCGGACGGTGGGCTGGAGAACAGTATCTTGTCATTATCTATAACATCCAGGAAACAAAACTAGACCTTGTGGCGAACAAACTTCGCCTTCTGGTATCCCAGTCGAATCTCCAAGTGGGGACAAAGCTCCTTTCTGTTACGGTCTCAATAGGAGCTACTGTTGCAGGATTGCGCGATAACACAAGAACGATCATGGATCGCGTAGACAGATTGATGCGCCACAGCAAAAAAGAAGGCCGTAATAGAGTCTCCACAACATTTGAAGGTTGACGAAACTCTCATCTAAGTCGAAATCGGAAGCATCCCTAAAACCGTGATGAATGACGTTCCGAGTGCTCCAATTGGTGAGTTCGAAAACAAACAACATAATAGCGATGCGGTTTTATTCCAATGTAGGGACCGTTTCCCAAACGGTCCGTTCGGGGAACGGATCCTATATAAGAAGGATCATGTCCGCCTAGATCCCTTCTCACGGTTTTCTCCCACACACAATTGGAACACTCAATAACTTAATGTGATTTTATGCCCTCATGGTTTTAGAGAAATCTTGTATTTCACAAAAAAAGGATAAATAATATTATTTGGACCTGCAATGAAACAAAAAACTAACGTGGCGGTGATGTTACTTACTTTTTTTGTGATGATTCCTCTCCTCAGTCATGCAAAAGAGGACTTCTTGATGAAAGCAAAAAAAAGCATGGATCTTTTGGATTATGACCAGGCAATTTATTACTACGGACAAGCTTTGATCGAAAATCCTGCAATACCGGAAATAAGACCACAAATGGGCTTCTGCTACTTCCGAACGGGAAAATATAAAGATGTTGTGAGAGTCTGTCAGGATGAGCTTGCTTATTTCCCCGAAAGTTTACAAGCGCATATCTTATTGTCCTATGTGTATTTTCATCAAGGTGAAAGTGAGGAAATGGTCGCGGCTTGTAAAGATTTTCACACCGCATTAGAAAAATATTGCTTCAGTGTTGAGAAAAAACTTGGAAAAGAATACCGGGTAAAACAAGGTAGTCAGTGGAGGTTATCCACAGAAAACTTGGAAGTCATGCGCAAGAAGATCCTCGAGAGATACTCCAATCTGGGTCTTCCCTACTTTATCCTTGGAGTCCATTATAAAAAGAATTTGAAATTCGATAAGGCTTCTCAAAATATCCTACAAGCGATTTTCTGGGAGTATGATCCAATAGAATGTCACACACAACTCATTGACATCGAGCTCTTCCAAAACAATTGGGATCTTGCATTGGAAAAAGCCAGAGACGCACAGCGTGCTGTTGGCTCTCAAGCCAAATTTTATTTTTTTATGGGCTATTCCTACTATCAAATGGGTCATATGGACAAATCAAAGACCTGCTTTTTGAACGCCTTAAACTTAAAGCCCTATGTGACAGAAACACTGAAAAATCTTGCAAAAGTCCACCTCGTGATGGGGAATTTCCAGGAAGCCACAAGGATTTTTAAACAAATTATGAAGATCTCGCCTTTCGAATACAATGTGCAATTCCTTCTTGAACGAGCTGTGAACAAACAGCGTGTGATAAAACCAGCGCAGAGGCCCAAACTCACTAAAAACATATCTGAGCGGCCATCATTGAAGTACACATACTCATTTGAGACAAATATCGAATCTGTGACCGAGCTCATCAATAGCGCCGCATTGACACTTTTGCGAAAAGGCCGGTTGGATGACGCCATAGTTATGACTGAGAGTTTTTTGGAAGTCCACGGAGTGTCACCAGAAATGAACTATAATCTCGCTCACTTTTACAACTTCAAAAATAATCTTGAGAATGCTCTCAAATATGCATGGAATGCAGTGGAACTTAAAGAGAATTTCAAGGATGCTTATGATCTTATCGGCAACATCTTTTTTAAAATGGAGGACTTCGATAACTCCATCAAAGCATACAGCAGGGTGATCGCCATAGACTCAAAGGATGCCATGAGCCACTACAATCTGGGATGCGTCTTCTCTGCAAAAGGAGAGATGGATAAAGCGGAAGAAAGCTGGTTGAATGCCATCCGTTATGAACAGAGCAAAAGCATCAAAAATAGAGACAAGATATCTGAGGATGAACTCTCTTTTTCTCTTGTGGTTGTGGGAAGGCTTGTGGCCGTCAAATCATACACGGCTCTAGGTCAACTATACAAAAGTCAGAAAATGTGGGAAAAAGCGTTAGAACAATTCCAATTAGCGTTGGAATCTGAACCCAACCGATCCGAACTCCATTACGAGATCGGAAAGATCCACATAGAAAGAGGCAACATTCCGGAGGCGAATAAGTCTTTGGAAAAATACGTGTATTTCGGTGGCGCAAAAGAGCAGGAAGTTATGCAACTTCTGGATACACTCAAAACAAAGAAACAGTCCTTATAAGATATTTGACAACTAAGCTCCAGTTTTGTTTTAATCTAGAGACGCCGAGATGCTGTTTTACGACAATCCGCACTTGGAAAGCTGGATATTTATGTCCCTGAAGGAAAAAATCTATCCAATTTCCCCCCAAGTTCATTGACTAAAAATATAGGCCTATATCTCTATAGATTCGCAAAATTGAATAAGACGGAGCAGACGGTAATACAGGTAAGGGAAGACAGGTATAATGGGTAGGGAAAATGCCTTTCACGAATTATTCTTGACCATGAAGGTCTCTCTAAAAAACGCTGCTATGTACAACCAGGATCACCCCGCTTTCCAAAAAGCTGTCACGGATGTTAAAGAAAGGATCGAGGCCCTCTTTGAATATATGAGTCCTATAGAAATCAGCTTTTCACCCCATGCCCTTCTTGTCGAGGATAAGTTTTGGGATGAGGAGAAGATGTACAAGGAACTGGGACGTACATTCCACTTCCGAAAGGTAAAAAAAATCAAGGTCAGCAGGGGCGTCACTTTGTCTGAACTGATGGTGTTTATGTCCCACATTTCGCTAACCCCGAGGGATATTTTCAAAAAAGGGGGAATAGAAATCATTCTTCAGGACCAAAACATCTCTCATATAACGGTCGAAGAGCTCGATTACTCCCAGCTCCTTAAGGGCGAGGGAGAAGAGGTGAAGGATGTCTGGTCTTACCTCCTCCAAGAAGCTGTCGAGCAGGAAGACAGAGAGAAATTGATGGAAGTGGCAGACAGCTTCGAAAAAGTCATCAAAGATTTCGAGCCCGGGGAATTTCTCGAAGATAAAGAATTCAGCGAAAATTTTATCCGATTTTTCGATTATCTCAAACTGAACGAAGGAAAAAAATACCGTAAATGCGCTAAAAATCTGATTAAGACCGTTGTCAAGAAAAAAGATGAGATTAAAGACGAAGAAAAACTGAAAAATATCAAGGCCATTATAACAGACCTCAAAGAAGAGGACCTCGCGACTTCTCTATGGGATGAACTCATCTATGACGACAACTTTGATTCATTAAGTTTTGGCATCTTTTCTAAACTGATCGAAAAAGATAAACACGAAAAAGTGGCTTCATCTCTCTCAGAGATCTTCAAGCAGGATGACGCGCTAAGGGAGGACCCCCAAGCCGAGGAAAAAATCAAAGAGCTGCTCTCTGGCACCACAAGCACTATGATGTCGGAAATATACAGGCGAACCCTCACTTCTTTTTTAAAAGACATATCTTACGAGACGAAACTCACCTTTGACCATACACTCCTCCAAAAAAACTATCGTTACATCCTCCTTAACCTACTGAAAAAAGATACATCCCTGGAAAATATCACAGAAACCATGGTGAAGATCTTCGGCGACTGGGAGACCATCAAAGAACAGAAGGACCTGGAATACATCAAATACGTTTTCGAGGTTCTGAATGATAAGGAAGAAGAGATCCTTGCGGACTCCAAAATCAAACAGTACATCTCAAAGATGGTGGGATTTGTGGAACATTCCATTCTTGAAGGCGAACTCTTGCTTGAATTCGACTATTTTATCGAGAACTTGAAAGAAAGCACGCTGGATGTCAACACCTACCTTGAGTGGATTTTTACGGACGGAAGGATATCTCCCTATATCTTGAAGGCGTTTTTTAAGTTTTTTAAAGAATATCTATTCTACTTCAACCTGAACCTCGACCAAAACTCATCGGACAGCAAATTCCTTGAGAAGATGATCAAAAATCTCCAGGATATCGATACCCCCATATCGCTGATCACTCTAAAAAATATTTATCTTTCAGCGAGTGCAACCACAAAATACAGAGTTTTAAGAGCCATGCACAAGCTCACCGAAAGCGATGAAAAGTTTCTTTTCCCCATCCTCAAAGGCAAAGAACCAGCACTCAAAGCAGAGGCCCTCATCCTTCTCATGAGAGACCAGCGGACGAAACGGTTGGCTTTTGAAACTCTCTTCCGGATTCGCTCACCCTACGGTATAAGGAACAAACGACTGATGGAACACATAAAGATCATTGGGGACAAAGACCTGAAAGAAGCTAGGCTTTACTTGGAAGAATTCAGCAAACGACGCGGTTTTTGGAATAGAAAGCTAAGAAAAGAGTCTTTACGCGTTATGGAGAACTGGAATGCTGAACAAAATTAAAGTAACCCTTATCCACTTGCTTTCCGCAATTCAGACAGGAAAGATCTATTCGCCTGAACATCCAAAATATCACGAATTCATCGAACAATCCCATAACAGCCTTCAAGAGGTCTTAAAAGAGAAAAAGGAGTTAGTGATCGGCATTGTCGAGGACGAATTGGCATGGGAGGATGAGATATTCTTTGATCTGAGCCAGAAATTAAGATCTTTAGTGCTCTACTTGCAAGAAAGAGGGATCGAACGGATCTACTTTAACCAATCTCTCAATAAGAATGAACTGGAAAAATTCATCACATTCCTCATCACTCCTAAGGTTGATCTCCCCAAAGACCCCCATGAGTATCTCTCTGCACAGGGGGTCAAGAACATTCGCGCAGGTAAGATCAGAACATTGGCATCCAACCAGAAAGAAAAATCAAAAACCTCTGTTGAACGGATCAAACAGTATGAAAATTCTCTAAAAACCGTCTCTCAATCTTTCGATAAACTCTTGAATGAAGAAGATCTCGATTACCTAGACCTGCGGTTTAATATCCTCAATGTGATGGAAAATTTCATGGGACGCCATCAGGAGATTTTAAACCTGATCTCAGTCAAGAAAAAAGACCTAATGACATTTGTCCATCTTCTTAACGTATCGATCCTCTCTATGTACATCGCTTCAAAAATGGGATTCTCCAAGGATGATGTCCTGGATCTCGGAATCGCAGCTCTTTTCCATGACATCGGCAAGATATCCATCTCCCTCCGGATCCTAAAAAAGAAATCAAAACTGGCCGAGGATGAGTTCCTAAAAATTCAGGATCACACGGTCTTGGGTACGAAAATTTTGACAAGATACGCCGACACGCTGGGAATATTACCCATAGTTGTCTCGTTCGAGCATCACATGAGATATGACTTAAAAGGTTATCCGAAAGTAGATTTCCCGCACACACCACATCTCGCTTCCTATATCGTATCGCTCTGTGATGTTTATGATGCACTCACGCAGAGAAGGACATACAAAAAAGACTATCCCCCGATCGAAATTTATAACTTGATGATAAACGAAAAAGGAAAACTCTTTGACCCTAAACTCTTGGCAAAGTTTTTCAAGATTATGGGTGTCTGGCCCCTCGGAACGATAGTGTCACTCAGTAATCGCAGTATTGCTATCGTTAGAGAAACGAATGAACGAGACATCTTCCGCCCCGTCGTTGACGTGATCTCACCAAAGAACAGGAAGGGCACGATAGACTTGTTGAAGAACAAAGACATCTCCATAAAAAAATCTCTCAATCCCTTTGCTGAAGGAAAAAGATATCTTGATATGCTTGAGGCCGATACGCCATAACTCCATAGCCCTATGGCTTCGCTAAACACACTTGAGTTTCAGAAGTGATAGAGGATCGCACACAACACAAAGGAGAGCCAAATGAATGGTCCAATACAAATTGTTAAACACGTTATGATTGTTGTTATACTATTCGTGATCCTCATTATCAGTGCGGCATGTTCTCAGGAAGCAGAGCCAGTCACTGAAGAGGCAAGGTCAGAGCTAGTACAACCAAGCAAATGGTGGGAATCCCTTCCACGACCGATATATGCTAACCTCGAGAAAGTGGATACCGACCAAATATGGTACGAAGTCTACAAGTTGACAGAAGATACATATGCCATCTACGAACCTTTTCAATTCGAGGAAGCTATCAGCTATTTGGCTGTTGGGAACGAGAAAGGTGTTGTGATCGATACGGGCACTGGATTGGGTGACCTGAAGACACTCGTCGGTGAGCTTACAGATCTCCCTGTTTCAGTCATCAACACCCACACGCACTGGGATCACATTGGGGCAAACTCTCAATTTGACGACATATCCTGCTATAATCATCCAGAATGTACAGGAAAGTTGACAGATGGTGTTTCTAACGAAAAACTCTATCCCAGCATCACAGGGGATTCCATCTTGAAACCGCTGCCAGAAAATATCGATCCCGAAACCTGGTCAATTCCCTCCGTACATCCGACACATCTCTTTGAAGATGGCCATATCTTCGAGCTCGGAGGGCGAACTCTTGAAATTATATACACTCCAGGTCATTCTCCTGGTTCAGTCTGTCTATTAGATAAGAAGAACCGTATCCTTTTTACCGGCGACACATTTTTCCCCGGTCCCCTGTATGCTCATCCAGAGGACGTCAATATCACGGATTACATCGTATCTATCCAAAAAATGGAAGCTCTTTTGGGAGATTTTGACTATGTCTGCTCAGGACATAATGACCCCTGGGTTAAAAGCGAAGTTATTCAGCATGTTTCCAAGGCCTTCGCTGATATCATGAGCGGAGGCGGTGTGTATAAGGAGGACAGAGGGCTGCGCAGATATCATTTTAATGGCTTCGATATTCTCATCCGGTCAGACCAGATCATATACTATTAATAAAACTAAAGCGGAGACTTAATGTGTTCTTATATTGAACGCTGTTTAATAATCGAACACTCATATTCAGCAAACTTCTGAATTCTTCCCTGAAAGCAAAAGAAAGAAGACTGGCATGAACTTTGCAGTAGAATCTCACGAAATCTCCTCTCAGATAATTGGCTGCTCACTCAGATTGGAGGGACAGAATGAAAAAACAGATCTTCTGCCAGTGCGACAAATGTATCGGAATTATGCCCTGTAAAATTCTCAAAGATGGCAGGATTGTGTGCGAATGTTGTAAAGACGAGGTGTCTCAGATCCATCTCAAGCACAGTTCCTCAGAGCTGGAATTTTCTTACCGAGAGCAACACGTCTGAAAGCTTGACGCTCGTAAGATATTTACTAATTGAGATCCGGCATAGGTAGGATCTTGAATTTTTTCTTTAGCTTGACTTCCCCTATTACGAGACTCGCCAAATAATCGCCAGGGGAAACCAATTTTCCCTGAGGTCTCCGGAAACGTGCAAAACGATTCTGAGCTTTTTTTTCCTCATCGGTCAGTGGTTTTCTCATATCCCAGATGACACAATTGATTCCAGCCTTATTCTTCCCATCAAGAACGCAAATTTTCTCTCCATAGGCATCAGTGATTTTGATCTGGATGTTGCTAGAAACGTTTTCCTTCAGATAATAATTTATTGTGATACCTGCAATTTCATTGTTTGCGGTAAAATGTCTGTGTCCCTGGAAACTCGATCCCCTCCTCAAAATCCACTGGATCTTGGATTTTATGTCGAAGAGATAGATATTCTTAGCTAGAACCTTGGCATTCAACTCCTGAAGTGGAGCAATGTTGGTGATAAAGATCCCCCGGCCATGAGTTCCTACAACCAGGTCATTCTCTCTGGGGTGGATGAGCAGGTCATGGATTCCATTTGTAGGCATGTTGCCCTTCATACAAACCCATTTCTTCCCTCCATCGATAGATACATATACAGCCATCTCAGTACCAACAAAGAGCAAGTCGGGATTTTTGTGGTCTTCTACGATCACATTGATAGGTTCGTTCGGAAGATTTCCTGAAATAGAAGTCCAGATCTTGCCAAACTCGGTGACTTTATACAGGAATGGCCGGAAATCATCCCTCCTGTACCCGGTCTTTGAGACATACGCCGTGTTTTCCCAAAAATTAGAGGCAAAGACCCGGCTAACCCAATAATCCTCGGGCGCACCAGCAGGCTTGAGATGATCCGTAATGTCAGTCCAATTGGCCCCTCCATCCCGGCTTATCCAGGCTTTTCCGTCATCCGTACCCACCCAGATTAGGCCTGGAAGTACCGGCGATTCTGAAATAGTGGTAATGGTACAGTACTGGATATTCCCCCTTCCAGCGATCTTTTTTGCATCATTCGTCGTCAAATCAGGACTGATTATCTGCCAATTATCACCTTTGTCCATCGAACGGAAGAGTACGTTACCACCGAAATAGATGATTTTGCTGTTGTGAGGAGAAATATGTATCGGTGAATTCCAGTTAAAGCGAAACTCTGGATCACCATTTTGTCGCTGAGGACGTATACTCTGTCTTATTCCCGTTTTCTGGTCAACACGCTGTATATTTCCGAATTGAGACTCATTGTATAGCCAACGGTTATCGTTCGGGTCGACCTGATTATAAAATCCGTCGCCTCCCCCCACGGAAAGCCACTCGTCGCGCGAAATGCGGCCATAGAAGCTGTTGCTCGGCCCTCTCCATGAGCCATTGTCCTGGAGACCTCCATACACATTGTAGGGAGTGTCCATATCGACTCCGATGGCGTAATACTGAGCAAGGGGAAGATTGTCATAAAAATCCCATGATTTTCCCTTGTCGTATGTGATGGACAGTCCCCCATCGTTACCCAGGATCATGTGGTTTGAGTTCTGAGGATCGATCCACAGCGCATGGTGGTCTGAGTGGGTTCCTGCAGCTGCATTCTCAGGCCGTTCTTTGCCCCAGGTTCTACCTCCATCGGTTGATCTAAAAACCTGTATGCTGAGAATATAGACAGTCTGGTCATCATTGGGATCGATCCGAATCTGTCCGTAGTAATACCCGGGCATACCCCCGATGTTGTCCTTATCTGCATTCATTTTTGTCCATGTTTGCCCCGCATCCTCTGAACGATAGACCTCACCCCCTACAGGAGTCTCTCGAAGCTCTCTATTCTGTTCCTTCGCGCGCTTCACTTCCTCTTCTGTGGGAGTCCGCATGTTTGCATTTTCAATCGTAGCATACACGATATTCGGATCTTTCCTGTAGATTTCGATGCCGATACGGCCGATTTTCCCTTCAGGAAGGCCGCCTCCCAGTTTTTCCCACGACTCGCCCGCATCGACGCTTTTATATATTGCACTTCCAGGTCCGGACTCCTCAAAATGCCAGGGAAGTCTTTCTTTCTCATAAGAGGCGGCATACAGGACATTCAGGTTTGAGGGCTCTATGTCCACATCAACGACACCCACTTTTTGGTTGATATAAAGAACCTTTTTCCAAGTTTTCCCTCCGTCGGTTGTCTTGAAGACACCTCTCTCCTCATTAAATGAGTATAGATGGCCCAGAACAGCCACATACACGATGTCGGGATCTTCCGGGTGAATGAGAATCCGGCCGATATGATGGGACTCTTTGAGCCCCATGTTAGACCATGATTCACCTCCATCGATCGACTTGTAAACACCATCCCCCCAATAACAGCTCCGAGAGTTGTTTGCCTCACCTGTTCCAACCCAAAGGATATCAGGGTTTGAAGGAGCCACAGCCACATCTCCGATAGATATGACCGTTTGGATATCAAAGATCGGCTCAAAGGTCGTACCATTGTTCACTGTCTTCCACAGTCCACCCGAAGCAGAAGCCACATAAAAGGTGTACGGCTGGGACAAAGGTACAGCCAAGTCGACGATACGTCCGCCCTGCCTTGCCGGGCCGATTTCCCTGTAAGTGATAGTTTTGAAAACATTTGTATCGAATACGTCATCTTTCTGACCTGAAGCATTCAAAAACAAAAAAATCACAGCACAAACTAGCATAAGCAATGAATACCTGTGTTTAATCATTGTGAGCCCTCCTATTTTACTTAGACAGAATCATATATCATATATTCACATTAAAAAAAACCTAATTAG
>CAZXJE010000041.1:0-16605 GCA_964640835.1 uncultured Eubacteriales bacterium | reverse complement strand
GTAGTTTAACAAACTCCCGGAGGAGGTGCATCTCATCATCATGTTACCTTACGTTTTAGAAAGAAATATTGACTTCGAAAAGAAGTTATGGGACTATAACTTGTTTTCTAAATCCATGGATTCTTTTCTTTTATTTATACTCTCAAACACTTCACTTTTTAAAGGGAGGTATTAGATGGAAGGTATTATCGGATATGGTGCATACATTCCCCGAAACAGAATCAAAGTCGAAGAGATCGCTAAGGTTTGGGGAGCGGATGCACCCAGCTACAAGAAAGGTCTGATGCTCGAGGAAAAGTCAGTCCCATCTCCTGACCAGGACACCATCACGATGTCGGTGGAAGCGTCCAAAAATGCTCTTAAGAGGGCTCAAATCGATCCTAAAGATATCGGTGCGGTTTATATCGGCTCGGAATCTCACCCTTACGCTGTAAAACCGAGTGGAACAGTGCTTGCTGAAGCACTTGGGGCCACGCCGGATGTGCACACCGCAGACCTGGAATTTGCGTGCAAAGCCGGGACCGAGGGCATGTTTATTGCCCTGAATTTGGTCGCATCGGGTGCCATCAAGTATGGACTTGGGGTCGGTGCGGACACGTCTCAAGGGGCTCCTGGTGATGCGCTCGAATATTCGGCTGCCGCAGGTGCAGCAGCGTTCATTTTTGGCAAGGAAAACCTGGTCGCCAAGGCCCACGAGACATACTCCTACATGACGGATACGCCTGATTTCTGGCGGCGTGAATACCAGTATTATCCTCAACACGGCGGCCGTTTCACGGGCGATCCTGCTTATTTTAAGCATATCACCGGAGCGGCTCTGGGTATCATGGATAAGGCAGGTATGAAACCCCAGGATTTTAAGTACGTTATTTTCCACCAGCCCAACGGAAAATTCCCCTTTAGGGCGGGAAAAATGCTCGGATTTAAAAAAGAGCAAATCGAACCCGGTTGGCTGGTCAATAAACTTGGAAACACATACTCCGGTTCCTCTCCTCTGGGCCTGACCTCTACTCTGGACATCTCTCAGCCTGGAGACATGATCCTTCTTGTCTCCTATGGATCTGGCGCGGGGAGTGATGGTTTTGTATTCGAAGTCACGGAGAGGATCGATGAAGTGCGGGAGAGCGCTCCAAAAACGAGAGACCTCCTGAGCAAAAACGTCAATTACCTGGAATACGGCGAATACGCCAAGTTCAGGCACAAAATCAGGAAGGCGAACTAGGAGGATCCAATGAGAGAAGTTGCAGCAATCGGTGTTGGGATCACAAAGTGGGGAGAACTCTGGAAAAAATCCTTGAGAGACATTTATGTCGAGACAGCGCTCCTCGCGATGGAGGATGCGGGAGTAGATCGGATCGATTCCATGTATGTGGGCTCCATGTCCTCCGGGCTTTTTGTGGGGCAGGAGCATATCGCTGCGCTCTTGGCCGACTATCTGGGTCAGATGCCAGTCCCATCAACAAGAGTGGAGACAGCGTGTGCCTCTGGAGGGGTTGCTCTCAAGCTGGGATACATGGAGGTTGCTTCAGGGATAAGCGATGTCGTTCTGGTCAGCGGAGTCGAGAAAATGACCGATGTCAGTGGAAACGAGGCGACATATGCCCTGGGAACAGCCGCAGACCAGGAGTATGAGGGGTACCATGGCATCACCTTTCCCGGGCTTTATGCATTGATCGCTGTCGCCCACATGGAAAAATACGGCACAACTCGAGAACAAATGGCCATGGTTTCCGTAAAAAACCACAAAAACGGATCAAAAAATCCTGTGGCCCAGTTTCCCTTTGAGGTTACGGTGGACCAGGTCCTCAATTCCGTGATGGTGGCCGATCCGCTGAGAATTCTGGACTGCTCACCCATAACAGATGGAGCAGCGGCGATCATCCTGTGTCCTGTAGAATTGGCCAAAAAAATGGGAAAGCCAATCGTTAAGATTATCGGCATGGGTCAAGCTACAGATACGATCGAACTCTCTCAGAGAGAAGACGTCACCTGGTTAAACTCCACTTATCTTGCAGCTAAAAGTGCGTATGCTATGGCAGATAAGAAACCCGAGGACATCGATATCGTGGAAGTTCATGACTGTTTCACCATCGCTGAGATCTGTGTGACAGAAGCCCTCGGTTTTGTAGAAAGAGGCAAAGGGGGCGAAGCCGTGGAACAGGGATTGACGGCCATCGATGGGAAAATTCCCGTGAATCCCAGCGGTGGATTAAAATCCAAAGGACATCCTGTGGGGGCTTCAGGAGTGGCCCAGGCTGTGGAAGTGGTCAAGCAGCTCAGGGGTGATTGCTGCGATAGGCAGGTCCCGGATTCCCGGATCGGTATGACACAGAACATGGGCGGAAGTGGGGCGAGCTCAGTCGTCCACATATTCGAGAGAGAATAGGAGGAGGATCAAATGTCGACACCAGCGAGATATTGGAGAGAGATTCCCCAGAGGTATCGGCTCGAAGCCAACCAGTGCAGCAGCTGTGGAAAGATATTTTTTCCTCCGCGGCTGATCTGTGATGTATGCCAGAGCAAAGACATGGAAAAGACAAAACTGGCAGAATCAGGAAAAGTCCTCACATACACCATAATCCGTGTGCCCCCTCAACAGTTTGTGGACCAGGCCCCTTATGCTGTCGGTATCGTGGAATTGGACGATGGTGTCAAGATCATGGGGCAGATCGTCGACTGTGATTTTGAGGACATCAAGCCCGGATTGAACGTGAAGATCGAGTTCCGGAAACTCTTTGATGTGGGCGAATCGGGAATACTCTGTTACGGGTACAAGTTCGTTCCTCAATAATTACCGCATATTTTTTTGCCGGGTCCGTTCCCCGAACTGACCGAAGGTTTGAAATGTGGGATTCGATCCCCGAATTGACCGGAGCAAAATACGATGTAGGGTCAGTTCCCCGAACTGACCGTGCATTTTAATTGAGTTAGCCAATATTCCAAATCCGTGATGTCATGAATACCCCAAGGCGATATTGAGTGATCAGATTGTGTGAGGGAATCCCCCATGTCCGAGCGAAGTTTCCTCGCTGGGGAAACTGAGCGTGTTTTTGATATCATATATTCTGATCACTCTGAATGACGTTAAAATGGATTTGGAAATGCCATCGTTTAAGAATTTTGGGTTGAACAAAATGAAGTTTGGACATAAGATTGTAGAAGGCTTGAATGTATCGAAATGGATTCATTAAGTGAGGGAAAACCATGTTTAGAATAGACAGCAAAGTAGACACCCAGAGCAAAGAGTATAAAAAGAATTATGCTAACATGAAAAAGATCCTCGATGAATATAAGGAACGATGTGCAAAGATCCGGGAGGGCGGCCCGAAGAAATACAGAGATCTCCAGAAATCCAGGGGAAAACTGCTAGTTCGGGAACGGCTGGAAAAACTCTTTGACCGGAACACACCTTTTATGGAACTCACACCACTGGCTGCCTATGACATATACGATAACGAAGCCCCCAGTGCAGGCGTCATTACGGGTATCGGTGTTGTCCAGGGACGGGAGGTCTTAGTTGTGGCCAACGACCCCACTGTCAAGGGCGGAACCTATTTTCCGATGACGATAAAAAAACATATCCGCGCACAAACGGTCTCAATGGATAATCGTCTTCCCTGCATCTATCTTGTGGATTCAGGGGGGATCTTTCTTCCTCTCCAGGAGGGAACATTTCCGGATAAGGAACATTTTGGCCGGATCTTCTACAATCAGGCAAGATTATCCGCGCTCGGTATTCCTCAGATATCCATTGTTATGGGATCTTGTACAGCGGGTGGTGCTTACGTTCCTGCTATGAGTGACGAAACCGTCATCGTCCGCCAGCAGGGCACGATATTTATCGGAGGTCCACCGCTGGTCAAGACGGCAACAGGAGTGGACGTCACCGATGAAGAGCTGGGAGGGGCTGATGTGCACTGCCGCATATCTGGCGTATCCGACTACTATGCACAGAATGACCAGCATGCTCTTGAGATCGCGCGCAATATTATCGAGACCTTGGACCCGCCGAAGAAGTTTCCGCTGGATATGGCTAAACCTGAGGATCCCTACTATGATCCGGAAGAGATATACGGGATCGTACCCTCGGATGTGAGGAAACCTTACAACATCAAGGACATCATCGCCCGCATTGTGGATGGCAGCCGATTTCAGGAATTCAAGGAGCACTATGGGCAGACCATCGTATGCGGTTTTGCCCGGATTATGGGATATCCCGTGGGGATTGTAGCCAATAACGGCGTTCTATTCTCGGAAAGCGCAGTCAAGGGCGCTCATTTTGTTACGTTGTGTTCCATGAGGAAGATCCCTCTCATCTTCCTCCAAAACATCACGGGATTTATCGTGGGCAAACAGTATGAACACGGAGGGATCGCTAAGGATGGGGCAAAACTCGTCCATGCGGTGGCAAACGCCGATGTGCCCAAGTTTACGGTGATCGTCGGTGCTTCGAACGGCGCCGGCAATTACGCCATGTGCGGAAGAGGTTATCTCCCGCGACTGCTCTGGATGTGGCCCAATGCTCGGATCTGTGTCATGGGAGGAGAGCAGGCTGCCGATGTTCTGGTGACAGTCAAAGTCAATAGACTCAAAGCCCAGGGAAAAAAAATGACAAAAGAAGAGATCGAGAAGATGAGGAAACCGATCTTGGAGAAATACGAACACGAGGGAAGCCCGTACTACAGCACGGCTCGTCTCTGGGATGATGGGATCCTCGACCCGTTGGAAACGAGGGCGGCTCTGGCATTGGGGATCTCAATGAGCTTAAACGCTCCCATCCCCGATTATAAGGTTGGTATTTTCCGGATGTAAGAAAATCGATATGGAAGGCCAACTGGAGAGGGAATTTTCTGAGCGTAAGAGAACAGGAACTCCAAGATGATAGAAATAAAATACAAAACGATAGTGGTAACAAGGAAGAATAGGGAGGCGGTGCTCCAGATCACCTTCAATCGTCCTGAAGTCCATAATGCCTTCAATTCTGAGGCGATCCTTGAATTGACCGATGTTTTTGATAGGGTCATAGCGGATGATTCTGTCAGAGTAGTAGTCCTGACCGGAGAAGGCAAGTCTTTCTGTGCAGGAGCGGATATCAACTGGATGCGTGAGATCATCCGGTATTCCTTCGAGCAAAACCTGGAAGAGTCTCTCCAGCTGGCAGAAGTCATGTATAAGATCTACACCTTGCCCAAGCCTACAATAGCCATGGTGAATGGCGCTGCCATAGGCGGAGGTGCGGGGTTTCTCTCTGTGTGTGATATTGCTGTCGCGGTGGAGGAGGCCAAGTTTGGTTTGAGCGAGGTGAAGATCGGGCTGGTGCCGGCTGCGATTTCTCCCTATGTCGTGCGAAAGATCGGAGAGAGCAAAGCCAGGGAGTATTTCCTGACCGGGCAGAGAATATCTGCACAAAAAGCTTTGGAGATTGGCCTCATCAATGAAGTCGTTCCCCGGAGCATGTTGGAAGAGCGTATCAAGGAGTTGATCGAGCAGTTTCTCGCCTCAGGACCCGAGGCCATTGCCAGCTGCAAGGAGTTGATCCTCAATGTGCCGCGTTTGAGCCTTGAAGATGTCAAGGAATATACTGCCCGCATGATTGCCAACCTGCGTATTTCGGAGGAAGGCCAGGAAGGGATGAGTGCTTTTCTCGAAAAACGCAAGCCCCGTTGGACTCATTCCACAAAGCATAAAAACGATAATAAAGCGTAACACGTGAAACCTGAAACGTAAAACGTGAAACATAAAACGATGTAGGGTCAATTCCCCGAACTGACCGTGAATTTAAACGGACCGTTTAGGAAACGGTCCCTACATTGTGGACGGTTAACGGAATTGCGATGTAGGATCTGTTCCCCGAACAGACCGCTAAAGTAATTTGGAAATCGAAAAGGAATACGAATGTTCAAAAAGATATTGATCGCCAATCGTGGAGAGATCGCTGTTCGAATCATCAAGGCCTGCCATGAATTGGGTATCTCTACCGTGGCAGTGTTTTCCGAGGTCGACAGAAACAGCCTCCATGTTTTTTCTTCGAATGAAGCTCTGTGCATCGGTCCAGCCCCTGCTATAGACAGCTATCTCAATGTCGACCGGATCTTGGAAGCCGCCAAAAAGACAGGCGCAGAGGCTATCCATCCCGGGTATGGTTTTCTCGCTGAAAACGCCGACTTTGTCAAACGCTGTGAGGAGGAAGGGATCGTGTTTATAGGTCCCAATTCCAAAGCCATGCAGCTTGTGGGAGACAAGGTCCGTTCCCGGCAGACGATGGAAAAGGCCGGAATCCCCATCATCCCTGGAATGAAAAGAATCCCCTCTGCCATAGAGGAATACGCACAAGAAGCGCAGAGGATCGGCTTTCCTGTCATGATCAAGGCGTCTGCCGGAGGCGGCGGCAAGGGGATGCGGATCGTTCACAGCGAGAAAGATTTGGAGGCAGGCCTCGAGGCAGGTCAACGGGAGGCCAAATCCGCCTTCGGTGACGAATCCGTCTATCTGGAGAAATACATCGAGGAACCCCGGCACGTTGAGTTCCAGGTTCTGGCAGACAATCACGGCCATGTCGTTCATCTTTTCGAGAGGGAATGCTCCATCCAGAGAAGACATCAGAAGATCGTGGAGGAATCTCCCTCGCAGGCCCTGGATCCGGACCTCCGGGCAAAAATGGGGGAGACAGCAAAAAAGGTCATCCAGGTGTCAGGGTATAACAACGCGGGAACTGTGGAATTTCTCTTGGACAAAAATAAGAATTTCTTCTTCCTGGAAGTCAATGCACGTCTTCAGGTCGAACACCCTGTGACAGAATTTATTACCGGAATCGATCTGGTCCACCAACAGATATCCATCGCTTCGGGTGAAAAACTCACATTTTCTCAAGAGGGACTCGAACAAAAGGGGCATGCGATCGAATGCCGCATCTATGCGGAAGACCCTAAAAACAATTTCCTGCCTTCTCCAGGGAAGGTGCATTTCCTCAAGGAACCCAGCGGGCCGGAAGTTCGAAACGACAGCGGCATCTACAGCGGCTGTGATGTTCCCATCTTTTATGATCCGATCTTGGCTAAGCTGATCGTTTGGGCAGAAAATCGGTCTATGTCCCAACAGCGGATGATCAGTGCGCTAGATGACTATGTCATCTTGGGCATACAGACAACCATCGGTTTTCTCAAGGATGTGATCGCTCATCCCCAATTTCAAGCCGGAGAAACGACGACGAGTTTTATCGAAAAATATTTCAGCCAATGGAGGGGAAAAGAAAAGGCAGAGGAAGCGCGTTTGATAGCGGCCCTAGCGTCGGCATTCGACAGCCAATCTAAGTCGTTCGGCCCTCAGGTTGCAACGGACCGGGATGTTGTGCCGACGCCTTGGCAGACACTCGGGAAATGGCGCATGGGAGGAGGGAACTGAAGTGGATTACGAATTTTTGATCGATGATGTCTTGAAAAAAGTCACGCTGGAAAAAAAAGAGGAGTGGTTTTTGGTCAAAGATGAAGAAGCGACTTATGAAGCCGACATTCAATTCATCTCCCCGGGAGTCATATCCATCTTGATCGAACAGAAGTCTTTCCGTGTTTATGTCGTTAAAGATAACGACAAGAGGTATGTGTATTTTCAAGGACAACATTTCACTGTTCAGGAACCCGCAGATGAAGGCGGAAGTGCACATGCAGGTGAAGAGGAGTCTCAAGAGGATAAACTCGTAGTGAAAGCTCCTATGCCCGGCAAGATTATCAAAGTTTATGTCAAAGAGAAAGAAGAAGTCAGGAAAAACCAAACCCTGGCGATCGTGGAAGCCATGAAAATGGAAAACGAGATCAAATCCTCCATAGATGGTCTTGTCAAAAAGATCTATGTGGCTGAAGGGGACCTTGTCGATTCGGAAATGCCGCTTATTGAGCTCGAGAACAATAAGTAAAGAGTTGACATTTATAGCGTGACGTCTGATACTTTCTATTAAGAAATATGTGTATTCATTGTGGAACCTGAATGATTCATGTGTCAAGGTTACCGCAGTGGTCATGTTGATTAAAGGAGGCCTCGGATGTTACGGCTAAGGGGACAATTCAGTGTGGTGTGGCTGGCCATCAGCATTTTATTCATGGGCTCGCTGTGCTTTGCCCAGACCCCCCCTAAATTCTACACAGACCTGTTTAAACACGTGAAATGGCGGCAGATAGGCCCTGCTGCTTTTGGCGGCCGGATCGATGATGTGGAAGCTGTGGTTGGGAAGCCGCATATCATATTTATCGCCTCAGCCTCAGGTGGGATCTTCAAGAGCGAGGATAATGGAGCGACATGGAAGCCGGTTTTCGATGAGGGAGGGATGTCTCTTTCTATCGGAGATATTGCCATAGCTCCGACCGATCCCGATATCGTATGGGCAGGTACTGGGGAACCCAACAACCGCCAGCGCTCCTCTTGGGGAGATGGTGTGTACAAATCCATCGATAGTGGAGAGACATGGGTTCATTTGGGGCTAAAAGAAACGCATCACATCGGCCGTATTGTGATCGATCCTCGGAATCCAGATGTCGTTTTTGTTGCCGCTCTCGGTCAACTTTGGGGGCCAAACGTCGAGCGAGGTCTTTTTCGCACAAAGGACGGCGGCCAAACATGGGAAAAAATCCTGTATGTAGATGAACACACCGGTGCCGTTGATGTGGCCATCGAAGACAACGGTCGGGTTGTCTATGCAGCCATGTACCAGAGGCGACGACGCGCATGGGGCTTTGTCGGTGGGGGACCTCAAAGTGGCCTGTACCGTTCATTGGATGGGGGGGATAGCTGGCAGAAACTCACGAATGGATTGCCTGCAGGGCAATCAGGACGGATCGGTATAGATATCTCCAAGAGCCATCCCAACATCGTCTATGCCATTATCGAAAATAAAAAGGGAGGCGTCTTCAGGTCTGAAGACAGAGGAAAGAGCTGGACAAGAATGAATAAACTGAATCCCCGCCCCATGTATTACAGCCAGATACGTGTAGATCCCGTCAATCCCAATAAGATCTGGGTGTTGGGCACTTATATCTTCGTTTCTATAGATGGAGGCAGGACATTCTCTAAAGAAAAAACGGGGGATAGGATCCATGTGGATCACCACGCCCTTTGGATCAACCCTATGAATACGGACCATCTCCTGTTAGGAGGCGACGGGGGATTTTATATGTCTTACAACGGAAGTAAAACCTGGCGTTTTATCGACAATCTTCCCATCGCCCAGTTTTATGCGATAGCAATCGATCATAGGGAAGGCGATCCCTATTGGATCTATGGCGGAGCCCAAGACCACGGCGTTTATGGTCTTCCCAGCAAAACCTTCAGCAAGATGGGGATCACCAACGGGGATGTCCTCAACGTAGCCTACGGTGATGCTTTTCATGTGGCGGTGAATCCAGAAAATTCCAATGAGCTCTACGCTGAAAATCAGGGCGGGAGACTGATATACATCAACTTAAACACACGGGAGGAGAAGTACATCAAACCCGTTCCCGATAATCCAAGAGAAATCTACAGGTTTGGGTGGAAATGCCCACTTGTCATGTCCTCCCACAATCCCGACATCATCTATTATGGTGGGAATAAGGTGTTCAAAACAACCAATAAAGGGCACAGCTGGCAGGTGATAAGTCCGGACCTCACAAAGGATCAGGATTGGAAGTCGATCCCCATTATGGGGATGATGAGGAATGAAAACACGCTCTCCAGAGATGATGGCGTTGCCCACTATGGAACTCTGACCTCTCTTTCTGAATCCCCCCTCCAGGTGGGATTGATCTATGCGGGCACGGATGACGGGAATGTTCAAATGACCAGAGATAACGGAAGCACATGGATAGATTTGACAGAGCGCTTCAGGTTGACTGCATCGCGCTGGGTCAGTTGCGTTCTGGCCTCCATCCACCGGCCGGGGACTGCCTATGTGACTTTTGATGGACATCGTGACAATGATTTCTCTCCTTATATTTTTAAAACGACCGATTTTGGCATGTCCTGGACAAGTATTTCCGGTGGAATCCCTGATGGGAGCGTGGTTAACGTGATCCGTGAACATCCCTGGAATCCCAGACTTCTCTTTGCAGGAACTGAGTTTGGTCTGTACGTATCCATCAACGGAGGCATTCAATGGACATTGGCGGGTGGAGATCTGCCCCATGTGTCGATAGATGACATTGTCGTCAACGGAGAGGAGAATGACCTGATCCTCGGGACCCATGGGAGGGGAATCATACTGTTGGATGACATCACATTGTTGGAAGCGCTCGATAATTCGATCTTGAATCAAGAGGCTTACCTGTTTGCGCCAAGGAAAGCTATCCAATATTTTGAGCTGAGGGAGTTGCCCAATCCAGGGGCATCTCAATTCTCCGGGCCCAATCCGGAATATGGAGCCCTCTTCACATACTATTTAAAGAATGATCCTCCTGCCAAAGAAACTGTGCAAGTGCAGACGGATACAACACCTGAACAGGATCGTCGATCGGAGAAATCCTCCACTGTGAAGATCGTCATTACCTCCGCGGATGGGATGGTGATCCGGGAGATCGATGCTCCCGATCGGAAGGGTTTTAACAGGATCAGTTGGGATCTCCGTTATCCGCTGTCGTTTGATCCAGAAGGAAATCGGCCGGGCTATTTTGAGCCAAAAAAGGGAATCTTTGTCCTCCCCGGTGAGTACAAAGTCAAATTGTTGGCAAGGGGCCAGGAGATCGAACAGAGCGTCACTATTGAGGTCGATCCAAGGATCATAACCAATCCCTATGCTCTGCAAAGACGGCTGGAGCTCAGCATGACCGTGAGTGATATGTTGCGGGCTTACACTGAGGGGTGGAGAGCGGCTGATGCCATGGACAAGGAGATTAGCCGCATAGACAAGGTTCTCAAAGGTAGAGAAGACCTGCCAGAGAAGGTCAGAGGCAAAATCCAAGAAATTGCCGAGGAACTCAAGGAGATACAAAGCGCTTTCAGAGAGAATCGGACCAGTATAGAATTTGTGATCATGGATCTTGCAGGAACACTCCAGACAACAACCGCACAGCCCACGCAGGCTCAACGATCCACAGTCAATCGCATGAGAAATGAGCTGGAAAAATATATCAAAAGGATCAATGAGCTCATCAAGGAAAAATTCCCGGAGCTGCGCGCACTTTTGATCAGCCGGGATATCAGTCTCTTTGTGACCCAGCCCATAGAACCCCCAAAACGCTAAGGCCGCTTTCGATTTAACTTTACCTCATTAATGTTTTTTCTCGCGTGAATAGGCTTGTAATCACAATATTGTCACATTAATATGTAAAGACGAGTTCAAGTATAAAGGAGATGAGCATGAAGAAACGGTTTGTTTTTTTATTGGTTGCAGCAGTTGTCCTCAACTCGAATGTCATGTCCCAGGACTTGGCACTCAAGGGAGGAACTGTTCTAACGGTTACGCAAGGTGTCATTCCGAATGGGACTGTTCTTATCCAGAATGGCAAAATTGCTGCTTTCGGTAAGGATATAACGATTCCACCTGGGGTCCGTGTGATTGATTGTACCGGGAAGTTCATAATGCCGGGGATCATAGACAGCCACACTCATATTGCCCTAAGTTCTGGCGATATCAATGAGATGACCGATCCTGTCACCCCACAAGTTTGGATGAAAGAGGCCTTATACCCTGAAGATCACAAGATCCTGACAACGTTAGCGGGGGGTGTCACGACAGTGAAGACTATGCACGGTAGTGCCAATGTGATCGGAGGTGTCAATGTCACCATAAAGCTTAAATATAATGCGCTGCCAGACGAGATGATTGTCAAAGGAGTCCGGCATCAACTGAAACTGGCATTAGGCGAAAATCCCAAGCGTTTTTACGGGCAGGAAAAGGGGAGAATGCCTTCAACACGAATGGGAAACGCCTATATCATGAGACAGGCATTTATCCAAGCTCAAGAATACAAAGCCCTATGGGATGAATATGAAAAAAAGAAAAAGGCCGGAGAAAAAGACCTCAGGCCTCCCAAGAAGGACCTGAAGATGGAGACGCTGAAATTGACTCTGGAGAAAAAACTCACTCTCGATTGTCATACATATAGGGCCGATGAGATCGTCTGGATCATCAAATTCTGTGAAGAATTCGGCCTCGATCTTTTGCAGTTAAGTCATTGTGTGGATGGCTACAAAGTAGCAGATATCATAGCCGCGGCCGGCGTTTCTTTTGGTGGATGGGTCGATTGGTGGGGATTCAAGGAAGAGGCTTATGACGGTTGCCCCTATGGATTCAAGATCATGTTTGATGCTGGTGTGAACATCGTGATCAATTCCGATAGCGCGGATGAGGGACGTCATCTCTTTCGAAACGCAGCTAAAGTCATCAAATACAACGACATTCCTGAAGAGGAAGTGCTCAAAATGATCACTTTAAATCCGGCCAGATCTCTTGAACTGGAAGACCGCATCGGGAGCATTGAAGTTGGGAAGGACGGAGATATTGCCGTGTTCGAAAAACATCCTCTGGATTCCACGACCAAATGTCTGATGACGATCGTAGAGGGCAATATCTACTTCGATTATGCAAAACACAGCGTTCAGAGAGAAGGAGGGAGCCATGAATAAAAGAGTCCATCTGATCTTTGCCCTGATCCTGGTTTTTATTCTAACAAATGTAGCCCTGTCGCAGGAATCAATCCTGATCAAGAACGGAAGGATTATTCCGGTTGTGGGTGATGCGATCCCAAACGGCAGCTTGCTCATCCAGGATGGAAAAATCGCCAAAATCGGCACAGATATTGAAATCCCTCCTCATGCAATCGTGATCGATGCCGAGGGGAAACGTGTGTATCCAGGTCTTGTGGCAGCCATGACTGCAATTGGCGTCACAGGTTACCCGGGTTCCGGTAACGATGTGAACGAGCTTGGCGTGATAACGCCCCAGATCGACCCCTTCGATGCGATCAATCCTGAGGACAGCACGATAGAAGTGACCAGGATTGACGGTGTGACCACTGTGATGACATCCAGTGGGAGCATGAATATCATCAATGGCAAGGCTGTTGTACTTAACCTGTATGGAAACATCGCAGAGGATATGGTCATCAAGAGGGATGTGGCCCAAATTTTCAACATGGGAGCCAAAGGGCAGTCTGGATTCGGGCCAAGAAGGCCTGGCAATTATCCTACAACACTCCCAGGGATCATGGCTCTTGTCAGAGATAAGTTGAACCAAGCTTTAAGCTATGAAGAAAGAGCAAAATATCAAGAGAAATACAGGGAAAAAAGCGAGTGGGGAAGAGAGTCAAAACCATTCAAAAGAGACCTAGCCATGGAAGCTCTTCTCCCGGTGTTGAAGGGGAAGATGCCCGTTGTGTTTATAACGTCCAATGAAGTGACCATCCGGAATGCTATCCAAATCATAAAAGAATATAATTTGAAAGGAATTCTCTATGCGAGAGCTGATATCCTGAAGTTTGCAGATCAACTCGCTGCAAAGAAGATTCCTGTGATCTGGGCAGGGACAACGACGATACCCGAGAAATGGCAGCCTTATGATCTCAATTATCACACGGCGGCTGTCCTCTCGAAGAAAGGCGTCCTTTTTTGTTTTGACATTTTGGGCTTTGGAGTCAATAGCCATCGTGTGCGCAGCATCCCGGTTCCAGCAAGCATATCAGTCGCACATGGCCTTTCTGAGGAGGAAGCTATAAAGGCCTTAACGATTTATCCCGCCAAGATCCTGGGTGTGGATGAGCTCGTGGGATCTCTTGAGGCGGGAAAACTGGCGAATGTCGTAGTGTGGGATGATACTCCGATCCAGTTGAGCTCTCGAGTCCTTAAAGTCATCATCAACGGCAATGTTGTTCCTATGACGAGTGTACAGACACGGCTCAGAGATAAATTTGAGAAGATCGTCTATGAGAGGATGGACAAAAAATAGGAGTAAAATCAATTGTTGATCTTCTCTTTTGAATATGATGGATTTATCTGGAAATAATTCCAAAAATTTGGATTATGATGCAACGAAACCAGACGGAAAAAGGTTCTAGAAAGTTGAGAATGGAGGAACAGGAGTTAATGCACCTTGTTCAAAAAGGTGATGAAGTGGCATTTGAGAAGATCGTATCCATATACAAACACAGAATCGTGAATTTCCTAACACAACTCACGGGAGATTATCAGAGGGCTGTTGATTTGGCACAAGAGACATTCATGCGGGTGTATTTTAAGGCGAACAAATACAAGCCTGTGGCGCCACTGTCCTCCTGGATATACACGATCGCCTCCAATTTAGCGAAAACAGATCTCAAAAAGACACGGAAGATGTCCACTGTTTCCATCGATGATACAGAAAACCGCCTTGGGGAGCAAATTGCAGCTAAGGAAAAGAATCAAGACACCTATCTCATCGAGAATCTCAAAAAGGCTTTAGATTCCATGCACCCGCGATACAGACTCCCCATCATCCTCAAAGATATCGAAGGTTTTTCTCAAGAGGAGATCGCCCAGATCCTGAAAAGGCCTGTGGGGACGATCAAAGCCAGGATTAGTAGGGGTAGAGATCAGTTGAAACATATGTTGGAAAAGGATGAGCACAACTTGGATTTTTTAGCAAAGCCCAAGGAGTATGAACATGGAATTAAATAATTTCCTGAAAAAGATAGAACATGTAGAAGCTCCACCCAATTTCGAACAAAAAGTCATGGCGGAGCTCTCAATGAGAAAAAGAACTCTAGCCAGGAATACGCGAGTGCGTCTCTCTCTTGCCGGGGCCGTCAGCGCAGCAGCTGTCCTGCTCGTAGTCGTCGGCCTCTTTATGCTTCCCCAGAGAAGACCGGCCGAGATTGTGAGCGTAGAGAAGTCTGCACCTGCAGCATTTGAGCGTCAGGACCGACGTCGCGAAAGAGATTACATCCCTATCGTTGAGGCGGTCGATTATACCGGTGAGATCCGGACCGTACAGGATCAGCCGCCCACCATTTATATATTGGAGCACGTCTCTGAAAGCACCGATACTAAGATTATCTACTAGGAGGACTTTTGAACATGACAAAGAAAATTAACGCAATCCTAAGCCTTCTTGTATTTTTATCGGCTTTAAGTCTGAGCTTAGGTGCTTTGCCGAGTCGCGCTTTGGCTGAAGATGTAGAGATCGATAAGATCACAGAAAAGGTTTACCCATCGGTGGTGAGGGTTGAAGCACGGAATGGCATGAGAAAAGTGGCCACTGGTGTTGTTATCGATAAGGAAGGGTATATTGTCACAACGGCGCTCATATCTCCTCATGATGAGAAATTATACGTTATTACCTCATCCGGTGAGCGGATCGATGCAGAGTTTTTGGGTTTGGATTCGGTGACCCATCTGGCGTTGATCCAAGCAGATGCGAAAAAGCTGACGCCCATCGCTAAAGGAGAGGTCAAGGAAGTGTCCCCTGGTGCATGGATCGGAGTAGTCAGTATATCTCCCGATGGCACGCCCGCTGTCACCCAGGGAATCGTGAGCTCTATTGCCAGGGATAAACTCCGTTTGAATGTGTGGGTTGTCAGGGGCGCGAGCGGAAGCCCGGTTGTGGATAGCAAGGGCCGTATGGTAGGTCTTGTCCGTGGAGCCTATAGCGACAGTGGCATGACATGGAGCATTGTCCATAGAGGTGAAGAAGGAATTTTTGTCGATAGAGCAGAAGCCCCGTCTTCCGGGATGGCACTGGCCGTTCCTGTGGACGTGATCGATAGAGTTTGTACCGAGATAAGAAAAACAGGAAAGATGAAAAGAGGCTGGCTGGGTGTTTCCATAGCGGAAAACGAGGCTGGTCAAGTGGAGATTGTCGATATCGAGCGTGATTCTCCGGCTGAGCTGTCAAAGCTTGAAGAGGGGGACATTGTCCTGGAATTCGAAGGCAAAAAAGTCACGAGTACGGAGATGCTGGCTGAAGAGATCAGGATGCACAAACCTGGCAAAAATTGCGACATTAAGATCGAAAGAGAAGGAAAGTTGATGAATGTGGAAGTGCAACTGGGAGAGTTCTCGGAAAAGGATATCATGCGCGAATTCCAGTTCCAATTTCCGCGCCTTTTTGCTCCTGATCGAGTGAAGCCCGTTCCAATGCCCGATTTTGAAGATTCCAAGCTTTTCCGTTGGGTCGGCAGAATGCAAAACTATATCGGTGTGACCTTGCAGGAGCTGACCCCAGAGTTATCGGAACATTTCGGTGTCAAAGAGGGGAGAGGTCTTTGTGTCGCAAAGGTCTTGGAAGACAGCCCTGCGGAGAAAGCCGGGCTTAGAGTGGGGGACGTGATCGTTTCAGCTGATGGAGAGCGCGTCGAGCGAGTGAATGCTTTGCAGCGGTTGATCCAGGATAAGGACAAAGGAGAAAAGATCGCAATAGAATATATAAGGGATAAAAAGACAAAAACCGTGGAGGTCGAGGTCGAGAAAGAGGAGAGAGAGTTCGAGTTTTCCTCTAAGAAATGGAATAAGTACACGGATGTCTTCAGACAATTCAGTGATAAGATGAACAATCGATATAAGGAATCCCAGAAGAAGCACAAAGAAGACGCTGAGAATTATTTTGAAGAAGCCCAAAAAAAATACCGGAAGATCAGCAAGGAAATAGAAAAAAACAGCAAAAAGCTATAC
>CAZXJE010000040.1:3306-17069 GCA_964640835.1 uncultured Eubacteriales bacterium | reverse complement strand
GCAGCAAATCCGAAGTTACATGACAGAGTGAGATTTGGACGTGCTCCAGTGGAAACAATCACCATATCGGCACTAAGATTTTCACCGCTTTGCAATTGGATACCAGATACACGGCCGTCGCCCAAAATGGCACTCACTTTGTTTTCCACAAGAATTGTACCCCCTGCCTTTTCTAGAACCTCTCTCGCTTTGGCCCCAAACTCTTGATCCATGGTTGTTGCGAGTAACCGATCCATCATTTCAATAACGGTGACTCTTTTTCCTTTTTTTAGGAGTTCGTCTGCGATCTCCACTCCCACATATCCGCCTCCAATGATTACGATATTATTCGCCTTCTTTGTATAATCCTTCATTACTGTCAGGTAATCACGATCTTTTTTCACAAGAAAGACTCCATCTTTATCCAAGCCTTCTATTGGTGGTAAAACAGAAGCAGAACCGACAGCCAAGACTAATTTGGCATACTCAATTTCTTCGCCGCTCTTCAGTTTTAGGATCTTTCCTTCCTTCTCCACGACCTCGTCAATTATCAGGTCTGCACCATTGTTTACAACCAAACCATCGGGAAGGATATCTTCATCCACTGAATTTAAAGAATGCAAAATGTAGGGGATCCCGCAGGGAATAAGAGAAATTTTTTCCCTGCGAATGAGGGCAATACTTTTATCAGGATATGTATTGTGGGCCGATATGGCGCAAGTGACACCTGCCGGCCCTCCTCCGATGACAACCACATCATATTTTTTCATTACTTCCTCCTTTGGGTAACACTACAGTAAAAATGGTTCCCTTTCCAAGCTCACTGGACACATGAATGGATCCATTGTGGGCCTCTACAATTTTTTTGGCGATGGAAAGGCCCAATCCTGAGCCTTTATCCCCCTTCCGTTTACTCCTGTCTATCTGGTAAAACTGATCAAAGATTAAAGGAAGGTGCTCAGGACCGATCCCAACTCCTGTATCTTCAACATCGACCCGGATAAAATCCTTATCTTCTTTAATGGAGACTGTTACAGATCCATCGGGCTTGTTGTATTTTATCGCGTTATTGATGAGGTTTGAGAAGACCTCTTCCAATGATTCATCATCACCCAGCACCGCATCGCTTCCGGAGGGGAGAACAAGCTTGAGTGAAATATTTTTTTCTTCTGAAATTGGCTGCATGAAATCTACGATTTTAGATAAAATTGTTTTTAAAGATGTTGGTTTTAGTTTATCAACAAGCTGTCCGCTATCCATCCTGGCAATACTTAACCAGTCATTGATCAATTCCAGCAAACCCTCTGATCTCTCTTTGGCTTTGAGGATCATTTCCTTTTGCTTTTCTTCGACTTTGCCCACCATCCCGGCAAGAATAACTTCAAAGTATTGCTGGATAGCGACTAAAGGGCTTCGCAGCTGATGAGAAACCATAGTGATGAAATTTTCCTCCAAAATTTTCTTTTCTCGACGCAGCGATTTAGTCTCCAGGATGAGCTTCCTTCTTTCTACCCCTCTTCTAATAATTATGCGCAACTCTTCTGGAGTGAAAGGCTTGGGAAGAAAGTCATAAGCCCCCTTTTTCATGGCTTCTACTGCTGATTCCACGGTTGCGTATCCTGTGATAACAATCGGAATGATTTCAGGATTGCTCTCTTTAATCTTCTCCAAAACTTCTTGTCCACTGATGTGTGGCATTTTGAGGTCGATGATGACAAAATCCGGTCTGTCCTCTTCGATTTTTTCCAGACCTATAACGCCATTTTCTGCAGAATCTGTTTCGAATCCTTCTCTTTCCAGGATCAAGCAGCACGAATCCCTCATTGATTCTTCATCATCGATCACAAGCACTTTAAATTTCTTTTCTTCCATTGGTTTTTCGTATCGTTGCTCGCATTTTTCTCAACTTGAAACTCCGGCTTAAAAGAAAATAATTTTTGTCCACATTTCTTTGAATCGCAGCCTTACGTTTGCAAAAAATCACGCCTTCACCCCAGTTTTTTTCTGAGAGATAAAAAACCTTTGAGCTCCCTTCCTTTAAAGATGGAATAACCGGAGTGTCTGATTAATCCCTTTTCTGTGTCATTTCTCTAAGAGTTTCGCAATTCGCGCTAAGAGTTCATCGGGTTTTACCGGCTTATCGATGTAGTCATCAGGCCCAACCAGTCCTTGATCAACACCGTCAAACTGAAATCTTGAACCAGTTAATTCTTTGACTGCTGAAACGAATATCACCGGAGTGTCCTTGACGATCTCGAAGTCTTTGGCTGTTTTTATGGCATGGCACAATGAAAAACCATCAAAGAGACTGTCCATCATGATATCAAGAAGGATCAGATCAGGTTTTTCTGCAAGGATCTTGTCCTTTCCTTCCTTTGGATTTGGGGCAGTCGAAACTTCATACATTGCCGATTTTAGAATTGTGGTAACCGCATCGATGAAATCCGGGTCATCATCAATTACCAAAATTTTCTTAGCTTTTTTCTCTGCCATTTTTTTCTCCTTTATTGGTTTAGAGCGTTGTTAACTACCAATATTAATTCATTTTTCCCAAAAGATTTGATGAAGTAATAGAAAATGTCCTGTTCTCGGACTTTGGACTCCAAATCTCTGGTGTTTTTTTTTGCTGTCATGATGACTTTGATCTTTGGATCGATATTTCGAATTACAGAAACAGCTTCGTAGCCTTTCATCTCTTGAAGGTCTACGTCCATGATGAGGCAGCTAAAGTTACCTTCGGAGATCATGTTAATTGCCTCTGAGAGCCCCTTTCCTGTTTCTACAGTAAAATTGTGTTGCCTCAAGAATGTGGCCATGATATTTCTATCATCGCAATCAGGGTCGATGATGAGAATTTTTTTTTCTTGATCCATCATTTTCGAATGTCTCAAAACATGTTAACTGCAATTATCGTGCCACTTCGATTGCCCTTGGAATGCACAATAATTCCCTACTAAATTATTGTAAATAAAAAGGTTACACCACGATAAAATCAGCATAAGCGGAATGCCCCATTCGCTGGAATCAAAGGTAGGGAATTATTCCACACCTGCATTCCAATTATTCCTCTCTCCTTTTGGATAGCATTATTCAAGAGAAGAGAAATCGCCCAGCGGCGATAGATTGATGCAGGTTAGAAGGAGGGAAAAGCAGTTAGGGAAAGATCCCTTCTAAATATTTATTTTGTCGCTGGACGATTTTATTTACGGACACTCTGTTATTCCTAAATTAAAAGCGCCAATTTAGTTTAAAAAATTCACTAGCTCCCCAAGGACATCATTCATCGCTTTGCGCACAGAAGCGCTAAGGCGATCCCCATCTTCAACAGATTCAGGCTGAATTCCCAGCATATAGGCATTTTTCAACTGTTTATAAGTCATCAAGCCCGAAAAAATCGGCAAAAACTTGTGACTCAACGATACATTATTCAGCACAAAATTCATGGGAAAAAGGATTACTTTCCCTGCTTTATCTTTGAAGTCAACGACATCCAGAAATATGAAGGGCCGATCCGTTTCATCTCTCCATAAATTTTCATTACCATAGACCTCAGACTCAGTGAGAACATCGGTGGCTCCACGCTTTTTTAATTCAAGGGCCAGTTGGACGCCTGCTCCGTCATCTGATTTTTCAGGATTTCCTATCCCAATGAATATGGGGGAGCCCATTTTCTTTATTTCATTAATCTTGATCTTCCAGTCGTCTGACGGAGCTTTTTTGACTTCGGCCAAATGAGCTGAGCAGCTGATACAAGGATCAAAAGCCCTTACGACCAGCTCCATCCTGTCTCTGATTTGATCATCCTTTGCTCCGTCATCAAGGAGTTTCTGAGCAGCAATATAGCAATATCTTTCGATATCTTCTGCATTCTGTGCTGTAGGCGTGACGATATCGACCTGATGGACAAGGCCCTCCCTTATTTCATGATGGTGAATGAGAAGTCCCCGGGGAGCTTCAACCAACCCTGTGCCGATGCCTTCTGTTTTCTTGTATTTAACGATGGGAGGGTCTTCTCTGTACTGAAGAATTTCATCGACCAATTCTGGTATCCTCTCAAAAGAGTAGAGTATTTCGAGAGCTTGTGCAGCATTGTGGAAAAGAGGATTCCTCCTCCAACGATTGTTAAAGTACTTTTTATACATCTTCCCAGATTCTTTCTTCAACCTATCGCCGATGACATTCACACGGGCGAGAGCGCCAACTGAGTATGGCTTGCCCTTGTAGCGACTGCGTTTGGCGTAAGAGTGAGAAACGAGGAATTCGTTTGTCAATTCTTTATAATCATCGCGATAAAATTTCTCACCAGTGGAAAGAAGAATCTCATCGCCCCAAAAGCCATATTTCCCATCACCGGGATTGCAACAGGCATAGATTGTCTCATCCTCAGGACAATCCGGATAATCGAGTTCACAGAAGAGGTTTACTGTTTTAAAGACAAAAGGCATAAATTGGATCGCACGGCTTTTTATCCACAACAATTCTTGTTCCGTAGGGAATTTACCATAACCGCCGATGACGGGATTTTCTCCATGAATATAACGGCCACCGATGAGCTTCATGATGTGGTTTCCGAAATTTTTCATCTCAAGAGCGATCTTGACTTCGAATTCGAACTTGGAGGCCATTGCGATGGCATTCGGGAATCCTACATAATCGGGCAATGCAAGGTAATACACATGCAATGAATGGCTTTCGATCATCTCACCCATGTGCATCAATTCTCTGAGAAGAGTAACTTTTGGAAGAACTTTTACAGAAAGGGCATTCTCCATAGCACGGATTACGGCATTTTTGTGAGAGATCGAACAAATGGCACAGATTCGCGGCGACATGCTGACATCCTCTTCCGGAGTCCTGCCTACGGTTAACCTCTCGATAAGGCGAGGTCCTTCGTTTATTACGAATTTGACTTCAGTGACCATGTCTCCGTCAATCGTGGCAGATATGCCACCATTGCCCTCGACACGGGCCAAGTGTTCAACGCTTATCCTTTTCATTGTTTCTCCTTTTTCAGTTGATCGTCAAATCCAGTGATTTTTGTGCCTGAGTAGTTGGCCATGATCTTTTTTATGTATTCGACACCGAATCCCTTTTCTTTGAGAAGATAAAATTCAGAGGTTAAATTGGCTCCCTTTACAGGGCCCCAACATCCCACACATGGAAGGTTATGATTGATACACACCGCCCCACAGCCGTCTGCTGTAACGGGTCCCAAACAGGGAAGTCCTCGATTGAGGAGGCAGTCATTTTCGTTGAATTTACAGCTTACACAGACAGGGCGAGGATATTTTTCCGGGGGGCTTCCGCCAACCAAGCGGGTGAAGAAATTGAGGAATTGTTCTTTGCCAATGGGGCACCCCGGAAGGTAATAATCCACATCGATATAGGCGTCGATGGGTTTGGACTGGACGGCTTTGGTGTGGGTCATCTTCACATCGTTGTATACCTTCTTGAAATTCTCCTTCCATTCTTTTGGATCGGTAAATCGGGCTTGAAGACCTCCCGCTGTAGCGCACAGTCCGATAGCTACCACTATCTTTGCTCTGTTGCGGATATCCTTCAGTTCTTCGATCTCTCTCTCGGTCGTCACGGATCCTTCAACAAGAGCCACATCGAGGTCCCCATCGACATTGGCGCTGTTGGCCATGAGAAAGGATTGGATGTCGACGGCCTGAAAGATATCCAGGAGCTCCTCTTCGCAGTCGAGAATGAGGAGAGCATCTCCCGCACATCCTGTGAGTTCATAAATACCGATTTTTGGTTTGCTATTGTTCATCATTTTCCCCTTAGATAAGCTCCCTCATGTGAATTACATCCCAATAAGTAAAAACAGGGCCATCGATACATGTGTAAATATAATCGATCGCACAGTGTCCGCATTTGCCCACACCGCATTTCATCCTTCTTTCCAGAGTCATAAGAATTTGGTCTTTGGGGATGTTTAGCTGGATAAATTCCTTGATAACGAACTTGTACATTACGGGTGGTCCGCAGACTAGCCCGTAAGTATTAGACGGATCGATCTTATCCAGTTTCGGGAAAAGAGTGGTGACAACCCCGGTGTTCTCACTCCATGTTCCAGTATCATCCTGATCCACAGTCAATAAACACTCCAGGTCAGATCTTCCCTTCAACACGAGAAATTCATCCCTGAAAATCATGTCCGACGGGGTTCTTGCTCCATGGAGAAGAATAACCCTTTTGAATAGATCACGGTTGTCAAGGCAATAGAGCAGGATGGAGCGAAGTGGAGCGACACCCAATCCCCCCATAACAATAAGGACATCTTTTCCCTCCATGTCTCCTATGGGAAAGCCGTTTCCGTAAGGACCTCTCACCCCGATAAAGTCGTTTTCTTTGAGGCGAAACAGAGCGTTGGTCAATATCCCCTTCTTTTGGATACAAAATTCCAATAGTCCAGGCCGCGACGGGGTAGAAGATAAACAGAACGGCGCTTCACCTGCACCCAATACAGACACCATAGCAAACTGACCCGGTTCATATCTGAAGGCCAGCGCTTTTTCCATGTCGGTAAACCGCACCTGAAAAAACTTGACATCTTTCGTGAGATAACGCGTGCTGATTATTCGTGCGGGCTCTGGTATAAAAGCATTATTTTGAGTTGTTGTGTCGATTTTGCCGTTCATCTTACCACCTCTTTGCTAAGTCTGTTCCAAAAGGAATCGATGCCTCTACCGTCCAGTGCTTTCGCTACGGTAAGAACATTGATATCCACAGGACATGTGGCCACACATCGTCCGCAGCCAACACATGCGGGTTTTCCATATTTCGAGATATAGGCCTGGAGCTTGTGCGTATACCAGAGTTTAAGACGGTCAGACCTTTTTTCCCGGAAATTCTCGTCGCCTGCAACTCCCGAATAGTATTCCAAAGTGCAGGAATCCCAGCACCGGTTGATATCCGAACAATTCTTTCCCAGCACTGGCTGGTCCTCGACATTGTAACAATTGCATGTGGGGCACACCATGGAGCAAGATCCGCAGGCCAGACAGGCTCTACCCAAATCTTCCCAAAGGGGATCATGATACTTGAGCTCCATCAAATCAGGCATGGCAGTGAAATTGATCTCAGCATTGAAAGCCCTGTCTCTTTCTTCCCGCCAACCGATGAAGCTCTGGGTGTCTTTGTCGGTGATCTCTTCTTCAAAAAGATCGGGCTGCTTGCGGATAAGGTCATCCCCTCGGCTGGATCCGATCCAAACCAGGTAATTCTCCTTCAAATCCGTGAAGAACAAGTCGTAACCCTCTTCAACAATATGGGTATTCGTAGATTTACAAAGACAATTCTCATCGGGCCAGCAGGAGTGGCCGAGAATGATCGTGTTTTTCCATGACTCGAGAAAGTAGGGGTCCTCGTACACATGGCTGTAGAATTTATCCATGATGAGCAGTCCATGGATGTCACAAGGATGGACACCGAAGAGGATCCTTTTGGAAACGTGTGAAAAATTCGGCTCGTACTTTGATGCGGTCGCCTGTAACATCCTGACTTCAGGCGGCAAAATGATATTTTTTGGCGGGAGAATGGTACGTGTGTAATCAAGATTAATTTGGGTAAGATCTTCAATCAGTTTGAACACGTGCCTGTCGCTGTATTTTTTTACAGGAGCCCACAAGTCTGCATCTTCAGAGACATTCTCTAAAAAGGGAGATAAATTTTCTTTCTTGAGTTTAACAATTTTCATTTTTTATTCCTTTTGATGCATACGATAAATTTGGATAATATTATTTTGGTCGGATTTCAGCATCGCCGCAATTCATCCAACATAATCTGTGTTTTGCAATTTACATGCCTAAACATCATTGGACAGAAAATATTTCCCTATTTCGTAGTTGTTCAGAGGAAACATCCAGAAATGTTGAGTTTCTTTAGAAGGTGTCTCGGACTTGAGCTCTGAGGAGTTGATGCATAATTCCCTACCGACTGTTCAATTTTGACATACCTTACCTTAAAAAACAGGATGGAATGTATGCTTAAAAACTCCACAAAAAATCGATCGTAAAGAGTTGTGGGTAAAGCATGAGGCCTGTTATCCTGGCTTCAACTTTTTGTTTCGCTCTGCGTCATGGGGAGAATGGAGGTGAGGCTCATTGAGTTATGAGCTTATTGGATGTGATAGCGTTTCAACTTAGAGAGAAGGGTCTTTCGGTCGATGCCAAGGATTTTTGCAGTTTTGCTTCTATTCCTGTGAAGATTATCGAATACAATCTTGATATAATCTTTCTCGATTTCATTCAAGGATTTGTATTTTCCTCCGACTGGTCCAAAAAGCGATAAGCTGGAACCTATCCCATGATAGATCAGGTCCTCGAGTCCGATCTGATCGTACCGCCCAAGAACGACAGCGCGCTCGATTGTGTTTTCCAGCTCCCGTATGTTCCCGGGCCAATTGTACTCCATCAAAGGCTTTATGGCTTTGGGATCTATTCCTTTGATATTTTTTTTGGATCTCTTGTTGTACTTGTGCAAAAAGTGTTCGACGAGAAGAGGGATATCCTCTTCTCGTTCTCTCAATGGAGGAAGATGTATGGGCACAACGCTCAGGCGGTAGAAGAGATCCTCTCTGAATTTTCCGTTTTTTACAGCCTCGGCCAAGTTCTCATGCGTTGCGGCAACAATCCGAATATCTATTGTGATAGGCTTAGAGCTTCCTACACGAGTGACCTCTTTTTCCTGAATCACTCTTAAAAGTTTTGCCTGGATGTTGAGGCTTATGTTGCTGATTTCATCCAGAAAGATCGTGCCTCCGTTGGCCACTTCGAAGCGGCCATGTTTGGTCTCGTAAGCTCCGGTAAAAGAACCCTTGACATGCCCAAAAAGTTCGCTCTCGAACAGTGTTTCTACCAGAGCTCCGCAATCCACCACAACAAAAGGGCCCTCATGCCTCAGGCTGTGCATGTGAATTTCCCTGGCCAGTATTTCTTTTCCTGTTCCGCTCTCGCCCGTGATCAGGACCGTACTTTCTGAAGGGCTGACTCTTCGCACAACATCCAAAACTGCTCTCATAGCCTCACTATTCCCCACAACCATGTCGAATTCACTTCTAGCTTCCAGTTCTTTCCGCAGATAAAGATTCTCCATAATCATTTTTCGGCTTGTCAGCGCTTTTTTGACTGTCACCCGCAATTCCTTTGGACTAAAGGGCTTAGCCATGTAATCAAAAGCCCCTTGCTTCATGGCCTCTACTGCGGACTCTACAGAAGCATATCCTGTGATGATGATGACTGGAGTTTCTGGGCTATCTTCTTTGATATGACCTAATATTTCCATCCCATCTGGACCGGGCAATTTTAAATCAAGCAGTACCGAATGAAAGGACTCGCTTTTCAGAAACTTGAGCCCTTCGATCCCATCCCTTGCCCCTTTGACATCATGGCCTGCTTTCTTGAGGACTTGAGTGCAGGAATCTAGGATGGCTTCATCATCATCGATAATCAATATCTTGGCTTTTTCACTCATTCTGGATCTCTCCCGATACAGGCAACCTCACAGAAAACGTCGCGCCCTCTCCGGGTGCGCTTTGAACCTCGATCGTCCCTTGATGTTTTCGAATAATGCTGTAGCTGATGGATAGGCCCAGACCAGTTCCATGTCCGACTTCTTTGGTGGTAAAAAAAGGATCAAAGATCTTCTTCTTATCCTCCTCTTTTATTCCAGGTCCTGTGTCTGAAAAATCTATGGATATATACCTGCCATCTGCATCCAGGAAGGTTCTCAATTTCAGATCTCCTTCCCCCCGCATGGCATCGGCAGCGTTGAGAATGATGTTCATGAATACCTGTTGGAGTTGAGAGGTGTCGGCAACTATGAGAGGCAGGTCAGGCGCATACTGCTTTTCCACACGAATGTTCTGGAAGAGACTCTGAGATTCAACCAGTGACAGAGATTTATCCAAGAGTTCATTAATGTCTGTGGATGTGGTTTCAGGCTCTTTGGGCCGCGCAAACTCGAGTAGCCCTTTGACAATATCCTTACAACGGGTTGTCTCCTTCACAATTTTTTCCAGGTTTTGGTAATAAGGGCTATCCCTATCCATATCTTCCAGGAGAAGATGGCTGTAAATGAGGATTCCACCAAGGGGATTGTTGATCTCATGAGCTACACCTGCCGCCAGTTTGCCCAGTGATGCCAGCTTCTCAGATTGGATAAGATGGGCCTGAGCTTCCCTTAACTCCTTTGTCCTTTCTCCCACTTTTTTCTCGAGGGTTCTTCCCCATTCGAGGAGTTTCTCATTAGCTGTCTTCAGGTCCGACGTCATCTGGTTAAAAGAATCAGCTAAAAAACCAATCTCATCCTTGGAATCTACGTTGACCTTGTGGGATAAATCCCCTTCGGCTATTTTTTGAGTGGCATAGACCATTTCTTTGATGGGATGTATGATCCGCGTTGTCGAGATAAAGAGAAGAACCAAAAGCAACACAACACTGAGGATCCCGATGACACTAAAAGTCAGAATGACACGATTGGTGATGTCGATGTAGGGTCGCTCCAACATTCCCACATAAAGAATACCTATTATTTTTCCGCTGATGTTTCTGATGGGTTCATAAGCAGTGATGTACCAATCATTAACCACAAATGCCCGGTCGACCCATGGCATGCCCTCGACAAGAACGGCTTGGTTTACTTCCTTGGAAACACGCGTTCCGATGGCTCTCTCTCCCATTTCATTCCTAACATTGGTTGAAATGCGAAGATCGTGTTGAAATATCGTCGCTGTCCCTATCTCACGACCCTTGTATTTTTCGTCTTTGTAGACGATCTCCTTCACTCGATCGACAATTTCATAGTTTCTGTTAATGATAATTCCACCATAGAGAACTCCAATAAGGCGGCCGTTCTCATCCACAACCGAAGATGCGGCTTTCAGCATCAATCCATTTTCTTCTATCTTTTCTGGTCTTTGTGCCGCTTTGGGAGTCTCTACAAATTCCATGTAGGCTCTGTCGGCCAATTCCTGAGCTTCTTTCAGGAGCTCGGAGTGAGGGACAATCTGGGGAAAAGCATAGATTCCGCCCTGCAAGGCTTTGCCGATGATTTCATCCTGAGATTGAGAATCTCTAAAAACTTCAAGATTCCGAGTCCTGAGGACGACATTTCTCTTGTTATCCGTGAGTGTCAGGATGTCCAGTTGGTTTTCTTCTCGGATCCTGCACAGAAATTTGCAGAGGAGATCTTTATTTTTATTTTTGATCGCATCTCGAAGGGTTTCGCTCGAAGCCGTAAAGTTGACGATGTCTTTGATATCGTTGAGTTTTTCGTTGAACACCATCCATGCTGCGGCCAAATCGTGCCGGACTTTTGCCTGAGCCTGAGAGATGATAGTCCCTTTGACCAGACGTGATCCGAAAACCAACGACAACGATCCCCCGGCGATGATGACCACAAGGAAACTGAGGATGATTTTGGTCCGTAATGAAAGAGGTTGAATGTTCATGTCTATCATAGAAGGAGCTAATATTTCAAAGATAGATTATACAATAAAATGTGGAAGGTCAAACAATTGAAGCTTTATGTGCCATTGCTCTCTTCCAAAGAAAAATATTTATTAAATCTATAGGGAAGAAAATTTTAAATACGCCGTCTAATAGAATGTACATAAAAATTAATAATGGAAAATTAGAAGAAAACAGGGATAAAAGTTTATATAATGTATTAATTATGACTCGTCAGTTGTTTGAAGCATTGAGAGAACGCAAGCTCAAGCATGCGACAAGAATAAATTTGAAATGAATGGAATGGTGGTATCATGCGAAAACTACTCATATTAATGTTGGCTACAATTTTTGTACTGACATTCGGCTGCGGAAAATCTGATCAAGCGGGCTCTGAGAGTCGATCAGACTCGAATCAGATGGGACAGCAGAGCGACAAAAGATCCCCGGATCAGGGGAGTGGGCAGAAACGAGAGGGACAGAAGCCCGAGGCAGATTCTCGAGAAGGGGGAAAACCGGCGGCCGACCTGGAAGACATCGATGTCGACAAACTCGATATCCCCGACCGTATGAAAGAGGCGATCAAATCAGGCCAGATTCCCAAGGAACGGGTTCGTGAAATGCTCGCCCAGATGGGACAGGGCGGGCCGGATGGAGGCGGCACTGCCGCTCTCGTAAATGTCGAGCCGGTTGAAAGACAAAGCCTGAATTCTTACCTGGTCCTCAACGGGATTGTGGAACCTGAGCGCAAAGTCGAAATATACTCCCGTCTTTCTGCCTATGTTAAACAGATCGTTAAGGAGGAGGGCGCTTTCGTTAAAACAAACGATGTGCTGGCACTGCTCGACGATACGGAAATACGAATAACCTACCAGCAAGCCAAGATCCAACTGGAACAGGCGAAGCTCAGCCTCGAGGAATCGGAGGCCAATTTCAATCGCAGTCAGGAACTCATCCAAAAAGATCTGATCTCCGAGCAGGAGTTCCAGACCACTGAAGCGACGTACAAGCAAAGACAGCTCGACTATGAAAACCGGCAGGAAAGTTTCAAAGACCTCGAGCTGCAGCTGAATTGGACACGAATACGTTCGCTCTCCGACGGTTACATCACCGAACGGCTGATCGAGGTCGGAGACCGAGTTAACGCAAACCAGCAGGTCTACACGATCGAAGACTTCTCGCCCCTATTGATCCGTGTATTTGTTCCCACATCCGACTCCATTAAACTAAAAGCGGGGATGCAGACCGAAGTGACAACCGAGATTTTTGAAGGGACCATATTTGAGGGAAGTATCAAGCTAATCAATCCCCGTATCGATGTTCAGAGCGGCACTGTTAAAGTTACGGTCGAGGTCTTCGACGAGACCCAGATGCTCAAACCGGGGATGTTTGTGGAAGCTAAGATCGTCATAGGGAAAAAAGAAAACGTCCTGGTCATCCCACGAAAATCGATTCTTTTTAAACAGAATAAAACTTACGTCTTTGTTATGGACCGGAACCAGGTATCCCAGCGGGAGATAGAACTCGGGCTCACTGAGGAAGATCATGTGGAGGTCCTGAGCGGCCTGGAGCAAGGCGAAGTCATCGTGACAGTAGGCGTGGAAGGCCTGGAAGATGGAGAGAGGATCGAAGTTGTCCGATGAAGATCGTTAAGTTTTCCATCAACCACCCCGTTTCTATTTTTATGTTTACAGTTGCGGCTATCATCTTTGGATTCATCTCTTATTCAAAATTGCGCCTGAACCTTCTGCCGAAAATATCCTACCCTACCCTCACGATCCAAACCGAATATCCAGGGACAGCCCCATCAGAGATCGAGAACATCATTTCCAAACCCATCGAAGAAACCTGTGGCGTTGTGGATAATGTCGTGCGGATCTCTTCGGTATCCAGAGCGGAGCTATCCGAAGTCACGGTCGAGTTTGCCTGGAATACAAACATGGATTTTGCCACTTTGAAACTCAGGGAAAAACTGGACCTTCTTCGTTTCCCTTTAGGGGCCACAAAACCCATCATCCTCAGGTATGATCCCAACCAGGAGCCGATCATGAAACTGGGGCTTACCGGCGATACAGATTTAGCCCACATACGATATATCGCCGAGAGAGAGGTCAAGCAAGCCCTGGAAACGATCGAAGGAGTGGCAGCTTGTTCGATCTCAGGGGGTCTGGAAGACGAAATCCACATCGATCTCAACGAACAAAAGCTCAGCTTGCTCAATATTCCGATCACAACCGTGTCCAGCCGCCTGGCTCAAGAAAATGTCAATCTGTCGGCGGGAATACTCAAACAAAAGGACAGCCAGTACCTGGTCCGCACTGTGAATCA
>CAZXJE010000040.1:0-3206 GCA_964640835.1 uncultured Eubacteriales bacterium | reverse complement strand
CGGCGGGAATACTCAAACAAAAGGACAGCCAGTACCTGGTCCGCACTGTGAATCAGTTTGTCGAAGTCGAGGAGATTAAAGATATCATCATCGAAAGACGGGGGGATGTCCAGATCACTCTCGGAAGCATCGCTGATGTCTTCCGGGGATACAAAGAACGAAAAGTCATCTCAAGAATCAATGGACGGGAATGCATAGAGGCTGCCATCTACCGCGCAGAGGACGCGAACACGGTTTCTGTCTCCAATGCGGTGACTGAAAGGCTCGTGCAGGTCAGGAAAAATATCCTCCAGCCAAGAGACATGGACTACTGGGTGATCACCAATCAGGCAAAGTTCATCAAGAATACCATAAACGAGGTGAAACGCACCGCCATGATCGGGGGGTGCCTTGCGATACTGGTCTTGCTTTATTTTTTAAAAAACTTCCGGAGTACACTAATCATCGGGGCAGCCATTCCCATTTCTGTGATCATTACATTTTTCCTGATGTATTCGTCCAACATCACTCTGAATATCATATCTCTTGGAGGCCTGGCACTGGGGATTGGAATGCTGTTGAGCAACTCTATCATTGTGTTGGAGTCTATCCAACGTTACAGGGAAAAGGGGGCCGACCTGTATACGGCCGCCCTTGAGGGAACATCTGAAGTCGCCGGAGCAGTCACCGCATCCACATTCACTACGGTGGCGGTCTTTTTTCCTATCGTCTTTGTAGAAGGGATCGCCGGTCAGTTGTTCAAGGATATGGCTCTGACAGTCACATACTCTCTGTTAGCTTCTCTTGTTGTTTCTCTAACGCTTGTGCCCATGCTGAATTCCACTCTCCGAAGAGAAACATCCAAAGAAGGTCTGACCCGCTGGCTCAAATTCATCTTTAAACCTTTGGACAAAGTGTATGACAAATTTTTTCAGGGATATAAAAAAGCCCAAGAAGTAACATTTGCCCGTCGAAAAATCATTATCCTCTCAGTGATCGTTCTGTTCTTTGTAAGCATATTTATGACCCGTTTTATGGGACAGGAGCTCATTCCCGTCATCTCTCAGGGAGAATTTTTGATAAACATCGAGTTCACGCCCGGAACATCATTAAAAGAAAACGCTGCTATCATTACCGACATATCCAGAACCCTGGAACAGCATGAGGAGATCGACAGCATCTATGAACTCATCGGAAAAGGATCCCGAGGAGGTATTTCCTTTCAGGAAGAACGTGAAAACCTTTCGGAATTCACCATTCGGCTAAAGCATGGCATTCTGGGGGGAGAGGAAGACCGAATCATGGATCGTGTCCGGGCCGACCTGGAACAGTTCCCCACAACCAAAACCAAAGTGTATAAGCCCCGGCTCTTTTCTTTTAAAGCGCCGCTAGAAGTGGTGGTCTCGAGCAATAATCTTGATATCATCAAACGTGTTTCCGATGAACTCCTGGAAAAGCTTCGTGGAGTCGAAGGCATTATCGACCTTAAATCCAGCATGGAAGAGGGATATCCGGAAATCCAGATTTTATTCAACAGAGCCATCCTTGCCTCCCAGGATATGACTATCAACTCGGTAGGATCCCAGCTCCGGAATAAGATCGAAGGCGAAGTGGCCACACGTTTTATCGAGAGCGACCGTGAGGTCGATATCCGAGTCCGTCTTTCCGAGGATTCCCGCGACCGGGTGGATAAGATCAGCCGAATCAACGTCCGCAATGGAATGGGCGTCATGGTGCCGCTCAAAGCTCTGGCCGATATCCAAATCAGTGAAGGTCCTGCAGAGATCCGGCGGATCCTTCAACAGAAGTCTGCGGTCATCACCGGCAACATCTCAGGGATTTCTCTGGATGATGCCAAAGAACAAGTCATGCAACATGCCCAGACTGTCGACCGGCCTCCAGATTGTTCGATCCTCATGGCTGGTCAGAGTATGGAGCAGGATGTGGCTTTCTCTTCCATGATCTTCGCCATATTCTTGGCGATCTTCCTGGTCTACCTGGTGATGGCATCCCAATTTGAATCCTTCAGGAAACCCTTCATCATCATGTTTACTATCCCTCTGGGCATCATCGGAGTAGTGATCGTCGGCCTGATCTTCAGCATGTCGATCAACGTGATCGTGCTCATCGGCCTGGTCATTCTGTCCGGGATCATCGTAAACAACGCCATAGTCCTGGTGGATTATATCGGACAGCTCCAGGCTCAGGGAATGAAAAAAATGGAAGCCATAAAAACAGCGGCTCAGGTGAGATGGCGACCTATCCTGATGACGACGATCACGACAGTCCTGGGCCTTCTGCCCATGGCTCTGGATTTTAACGAAGGGTTTGAGATCCGCATCCCCCTGGCATTGACTCTGATCGGAGGCCTGATCTTCGGTACATTTCTCACGCTTGTTTTTATCCCCTTGGTCTACAACTGGGTGGTCAGGGAAAGCCAGGACGCAGATGAACGGGAACCCAAATTAGAATTATTCGTGAAAAACATAAAGCTCGCCCTCTCTCCTGATAGAGCGAAAAAGAGAGAGACATGAATCTTCCCGAATTTGCCATAAAGAAGCCTGTGTCCGTGATCGTGGTGATGCTGATCTTTATCACCATTGGGATCATCTCCATTGTCAAACTTCCTTTGGAAATGATGCCTGACACGTCATTTCCCGGACTCATGGTACAAGTCCCCTATCCGTCTTCATCCCCAGAAGAAGTGGAGCGGATCATCACCCGTCCACTCGAAGACATTCTGTCAACAATCAACAATCTGGACAGCATCAGTTCCACATCTTCCGCTTCATCCGCCAACATTCACATGCAATTCAAGGGGGGAACCAACATGGATCTGGCGACCATGGAGATCCGCGACAAGATCGACCAGATCCGTAATCAGTTACCAGACGACATCGAAAACATCCGTATCCGTCGCTTCGGGATGAACGACAGGCCTGTAATCAATTTCAGCGTGGCTTTGCCCGGAGACCTGGACAACCTGTATTACTGGTCGGAAAACTACATCACGCAGCAATTGGAGCGGATCCAGGGTGTTGCCAATGTGGACATTCGGGGGATACGGAACAAGGTTATGACCATTTACCTCAAACCCGAGGTTTTTTATTCCTCTTCCATTCGCATAAACGATCTGATCGACACCATCCGGAATAATAACATTAACATTTCAGCCGGGTATGTGGAAGAAGGCCCCATGCGGTATGTAGCGCGTGTTCCAGGAGAAT
>CAZXJE010000039.1:0-17079 GCA_964640835.1 uncultured Eubacteriales bacterium | reverse complement strand
GAATATAAATAAATTACAAGGATTTCAGATTCAAACGTTGGGACAGCAGTGATATAAAACGATAACAACCTCAGGGTCTCGTAAATGTAGTCTTCTTACCCGAATGTGATCTAATAGGGGTCCTCTCCGGATTGGAAGATATCCAGGAGCACTTGATTCCGGTCCGAACGAGTTTCTCCGACACTCGTCACGTATATCGCCGGGGCATCGACCACAGGGCATTTGTTCTCGCAGATCCCACATCCTGTACATGTGGCCATATCCACAACCGGAGCCTGAGCTGATTTGATCGACCCATCCGGCTGTTGGACCGTTTCGGTGATGAATTTTATGGCCTTTGGTGAAACAGGGCAATGTTCTTCGCAGACGATGCAGGGATTGCCGAATTTCCAGGGGATACACCGGTTCTTGTTTACCCAGGCAGTGCCAATCTTGAGGTTGTTTTTTTGCGGGATCGTGAGTTCTTGGATGGCACCCGTTGGACAGACTTGAGTACAGAGGGAGCAGTAGTATTCGCAGTATCCGATCTTGGGGACCAGCATCGGCGTCCAGAGTCCTTCGGGGCCCGCTTCGGTCATTGCAGGCTGCAGGGCGTTGGTCGGACACACTTTCATGCATTCGCCGCACTTGACACATTTCTGCAGGAATTTTTCCTCGGGCAGTGCTCCTGGTGGGCGGATAAGTTTTTCAGATGCACGGCTCCTTGAGGGGGAGATCCGGAAGAACGGGATCGCCAGTATCCCCAGCAAAGAGGTTAGGACTACCTTTCGGCGGGACAAGTCGATGGATTCGATACTCTCTGGTGCCATCTTCCCCGGGAAGGAAATGGCGTTAGTGGGACAGATGGCGCTGCAGGTGAAGCAGTAATCGCACTCCGAGCTCTTCCACTTTTCATTGGGATAGGGATCTGCTTGCATCTGGCACTGGAGGGAACAAAGGTTGCAGTTTATGCATTTTTCTGTGTTAATCTTGAGCTTGAGGACGTTCCATCTGGAGATCACACCGAGGAAGGCCCCCAATGGACAGATATAACGGCACCAGAATCTTTCTCTCGAGAGGTTGAGGAGAATGATCCCAACAAAGATCATGCCGATAAGAAGGCCTTGAAGGAATATGGCGTTGATGTCGAGATTCTCGAAGAATTGCACGAGGATATCGCCGATCGACAGTAGGTTGAGCCCGTAGATGGCACTGATAAAACTTGATACGCTATAGCTCAAAGCTGGCATCACACTGACGACAAAAGAGCGGTAAAGGAATGAAAAAGGATCAAAAATACCCACCAAATCAAGGGTGAACAGAGAACTCACCAGAATAAAAATGAGAAGATAATACTTCCATACAGTGTGGTTATCTTTGAGCTTTTTAGGGCGGTGAAGCTTTGTCTTCTTGAAGAGAAAGGAGAAAAATTGTTGGATAGAACCCATGGGGCATACCCACCCGCATGCGACACGTCCCAAGAAGAACGTCACGACGATAGTAAGCACTGCAGGAAGGAAGAAGACGTAGACCATTCGAGAGGAGATAGAGGTAACGAGAGCAAGCAGGGGGTTGAAATGGAAAAAGATCTCCACCCTTTTGATATAATCCTCTCCGGGAAAGCGAGTCATGAGGAGAAGATAGAAAAAAAGTCCAAAGAAGAAAAACTGAGTGAAGATCCGGATGGTCTGTATAGCCCGATACTTTTTAGATCGTTCTTTTTTCAATGGTCAATTTCTCCAAGTCGATCTCCCCTCGACCTTTTTCTTTGGCAATTTGGAGGAATCGGAGCTCTTCGGGTTTGATATCGAAAAAGGAGGCGCCCACAGCGTCTAGGGCGACATAGTCAACACCCGCGGCCACAGTTTTATGAAGCCTGACATCGGATAGTCTTCCACCCTGAGGGCCATTCCTGAGGAGAATCCTGTAGCCATCCATGACGGTGAGCACAGGCTTGAAAAAGGCCGCGAGGTCTATCATGGCAAGGTCGAGATTCTGGTGGAGTTGATTCCTGTTCCCCCCTATAGCGCCCAGCCAGTTCTTCATTCCCAGAGTCAAACGTGACAGGCTGTGCGTTTTGGCTATCGGAACGTTGATGATCTTGTCCGTCTCGACAAAATCTGTGTAGACCTCCCATTCCTTGAGGGAATCGCCGTGGATCGGAATCTTCTTCAAATGATGATCGTTTGGTAATGGGACCTTAGCCCCGGCGCTTTTTGCAGCTTTTTGTATTCCGGAGCGGACATAGGTTCTTCGTGCCGGATTACATGGATTGTCCATGACTTTGACTTCTTTGGCGCCAGCATCAAAACAGAGTTCGACGAGAGTTTTGACAACTTCCGGATTCGTGCAGGCGGCTTGCTCGGGTGTACGGTCCCAACCGATGTTAGGCTTGATAATAACATTATCACCCTTTGAGATAAAGCGCTGCATCCCCCCTAGTGTTGTTATGGCTTCTTTGGTGATCAGAGAGGGAGAGTCTCCTTGGATCATAGCGACATCAGGAGAGCCTGTGCCCTGGGCGAACACCTTGGGGTGAATGTTCAGCAGAAGACTTCCTATAGCGATATCCGTTAAAAAATCACGTCTTTTCATTGTTCTATCCTTTTCCTAGGGATTCCATATAATTTTTGATCCCGCCGTAGATGCCTTGAGCGATATACCGGCGGTACTGGGGGCTCTTGAGCCTTTCCGCTTCTTTGCTATTGGAGAGATGGGAGATCTCAACAAGGATGGAGGGCATCTCTCCCCCGATGAGGACCCAAAAGGGCCCGCCTTTCACTCCCAAGTCTTTGACATTCTTATAGTTGTTCGATAGGGTAGACACAAGACTGTCCTGGATGATCTCGGCGAGTTCTTTGGACTCGACGATCTTACTGTTCTGGGCGATCTTTGTGATGATATCTTTCATTTCACTGATACTCTTTGTCGAGGTGGCATTCTCTTGGGCGGCTATGGCGTTGACAGATGGATCATGACTGAAATTGAGGTAGAATGTCTGCACTCCCGAACGCTTCTTGTTGGGGAAGGAATTGGCATGGACAGAGATGTAGATATCCGAGCGCTTCTGATTGGCGATGACAGGACGGCTCTCGACGGGGAGGAAGATGTCTGTCTCTCTGGTCAGGATCACTTCGAGGTTCTTTTGTGACTCAAAAAGCTTTTTGAGCTCCATGCAGACGTCGAGGACAATGGCCTTTTCCTGCAAACCGTTTCGACCTATACATCCGGGGTCTTTGCCTCCATGTCCGGGGTCAATGACGATCCTTTGGACCCCCAATCCCAGTTGACGGACCATACTGTAGCCTTCTTTGGCCGGCTTTGCAGGCTGTGGGGGTGTGGATGGCGAGGACGAGAGAGTGGCTTCCTCTGGATAGATATCGATCACGATCCGAAACGGGTCAAGAAGATGCCAGACGTGATGGCGTTTGATCTTTTTAAAGTTTAGGTCGACAGCCAGCCTGACCGTGGAGTGATTCTTCTGGGCGATGCGGATGCGGTCCAAATAGCCTCCATCGAGAACGATACTTTTCCCTTGCAACAGGGGATTCAATTTGGCTTGGTAGATATCTACATAGATCCTGTCAGGTGATGCAAGTTGACTGAAGTAGTATTCCCTGAGCTTGCCGATATCCACGACGATACGAGTGAAGGAAGGATGGGTGTGATAGCGAAGGTTGTAAACCTCGATCCGGGAGTCAGATTGTCCGAAAAGAGATAACGCGAGGAGCAAGAGAAGAAAGATTTTGCTCAAAAGCGGGGTGTGTTGCTTCATCTGTATTGTGCCTATACCCTATAAATTCTATATAATATCTGTACCTCTGTCAACGAAGGCTCTCCATTTAGCCTTGTTCCCAAATGTCGAAGTGATAACTATAAAGAATTCCCTTTTGTTAGTCAATGTCCGCCCAACCTCTTTCTTTTTTCAGAACCCTCTGATAGAATTCGCCTATGAACATGGTCTTGGTGCTCGATTTTGGCTCACAGTACACGCAGCTTATTGCAAGAAAAATAAGAGAACTAGGAGTTTTTTCGGAGATCGTTCCTTATGATTTTTCTCTTACAAGGATAAAGAAAAAGGCTCCGGGTGCAATCATCCTGTCTGGAGGCCCCCAGAGTGTGTATGAGGAGGGCTCTCCTCACATCTCAGCAGACATTTTCCGGCTGGGCGTTCCTGTCCTGGGCATCTGCTATGGTCTCCAGCTCATGGCGCATCTCTTGGGAGGGAAAGTGGCCCCATCTGCACGCAGGGAATATGGTTTCGCCTTGTTGGAAGTGGCGCGGAGAGGCGGGCTCCTTCGAGGAGTCAGGAATAGTAGCCAGGTTTGGATGAGTCATGGCGATAAAGTGGGATCTCTTCCTCCAGGGTTCATCGCCTCGGGTGTGACGGCCAATTGTGAGACTGCTGTTGTCGAAAACAAGGCAGAGGCGCTCTATGGGGTTCAATTTCATCCCGAAGTCATTCACACAAAACAGGGAAAAAGGATCCTATCCAATTTTCTCTTTGATCTTTCGGGTCTTCAACGGGATTGGACTATGGAATCCTTTATCGAGAATAAGGTCAAAGAAATCCGCCGTCAAGTGGCAGGAGGAAAGGTCGTATGTGGTCTGAGCGGTGGAGTGGATTCTCTGGTGACATCTCTGCTTGTTCACCGTGCGGTCAAGGACAATCTTCACTGCATTTTTATAAACAACGGCCTCCTGCGGAAGGGGCAGCATCATGAGTTGATGGCCAGTTTCCGCAAAAAATTTTCCCTGGATGTCATCGGAGTCGATGCGTCAGAAGTTTTTTTGAAAAGGCTAGAAAGAGTAACTTCCCCTGAACGGAAACGCAAGATCATCGGTGCCGTCTTCATCGAGATATTTGAGAGAGAGGCAGAAAAACTGGGAGACGTCAAGTTTCTTGCACAGGGAACCATTTACCCGGATGTGATCGAGAGCAGCCCTGTAAAAGGCCCTTCTTCGAGCATCAAATCTCATCACAATGTCGGAGGCCTCCCCAAAGGATTAAAATTCAAGCTTGTGGAGCCCCTCAGAGAGCTTTTTAAGGATGAGGTGCGTGCTCTCGGTAGAGAGTTGGGTGTCGACTTAGAGTTTATCCGTCAGCATCCCTTCCCGGGTCCTGGACTTGCTGTCAGGATTGTTGGGGAGGTCACGGATGAGAGGCTGAGAATAGTAAGGGAAGCGGATGCTATTCTCCTCGAAGAGATCCGAAACGAACGCCTGTACAACCTATTGTGGCAAGCGTTTGCCATTCTGCTGCCCGTCAGGTCGGTGGGTGTCATGGGGGACCGCCGGACCTACCAGAGGGTGGTAGTCATCCGCCTTGTGGAGAGTGTGGATGGAATGACAGCCGACTGGTTTCCTGCAGAATCACGTCTTCTCTCGCGGATTTCAAACCGCATTGTCAATGAGATCGACGGGATCAATCGGGTTCTCTATGACATAACATCGAAGCCTCCTGGCACGATCGAATGGGAATAGTGTTTGGAAAACAATAATGGAAGCGACGTTCATTCACCTGCACACTCACTCCGAATATAGCATCCTAGACGGAGCGATGAAAACTGAAGATCTAGTAGAGTCGGCTTATAACAACAAGATGCCCGCAGTTGCGCTGACGGATCATGGGAATATATTTGGGGCTGTCAATTTCTTCAGGCAAGCCAATGCCAGACAGATTAAGCCCATCTTGGGATGTGAGGTTTATGTTGCCCCCCGCAGCCGATTCGAGAAAAAAGCTGAAAAGGCGGGTCCCATCCACCACCATTTGGTTCTCCTTGTGAAGGATGAGAAGGGATACCAAAATCTCTGTGAACTCATCACCAAATCTTATTTAGAGGGATTTTACTACAGGCCTCGAATCGATAAAGAGCTTTTAGCCAAACACTGCGAAGGACTCATCGGCCTTTCCGGATGCCTGAAGGGAGAGGTGAGCTCTTATCTCACTATGGGGTTAGAAGACAAAGCTGAAGATGCTGCCCTCGAGTATTCCGCTTTCTTTGCGGAGGGAGATTTCTATATCGAGATCCAAGATCATGGTCTCGCTCCTCAGAAGGAGATAAACCCCCAGCTCATCCAGCTGGCCAACAAGCTGAATCTCCCGCTGATCGCCACCAATGATGTCCATTACCCAAGACGGGAGGATGCAGAAAGCCAAGACATCCTCCTCTGTGTCCAGACCAATAAGAAGGTGACGGACCAGGATCGGATACGTTTTGCGTGCGACGAGTTCTACTTCAAGTCGAGCGAAGAAATGATGGCGTTGTTCAAAGATGTCCCTGAGGCGATTCACAACACGACAAAGATCGCAGCTCGGTGCAATTTTGATTTTCCGTCCTCAGGATATTTCCTGCCTCAATTCGAGCCCCCCGAGGGAAGCTCATTGAGCGAGTATTTTGAATCGGTCGCCCGGGAAGGATTCCAGGCTCAGTTGGAAAGGATCCACCAGAGGATCGAAAACGAAGAGCTTCCGAGCCTTAAAGAATATGAAACCCGACTCGAGAAGGAGATCAGGTTGATCCGGGAGATGGGGTTTGAAGGGTACTTTCTCATCGTCTGGGACCTCATCCGGGAGGCGAAGTCGAAAAATATTCCTGTAGGCCCAGGTAGAGGCTCAGCCGCCGGGAGTCTTTTAGCCTTCAGTTTGGGCATCACGGATATCGATCCGCTCGAATACGACCTTCTTTTTGAGAGGTTTTTAAACCCGGAAAGAATCAGTCTCCCGGATATCGACATTGATTTTTGCGGGAGAAGGCGGGATGAGGTCATCTCCTATGTGACAAACAAATACGGGCGGGACAGTGTCTGCCAGATCATTACCTTTGGGACCATGGCAGCACGTCAAGTGGTCAGAGATGTGGGGAGGGCCCTTGAAGTGCCTCTTCCCGAAGTTGACCGGATCGCTAAGATGATCCCTCCTTTTGGGCCGGACGCCACGATCGAGGGAGCGTTGAAAAATATCCCCCAGCTGAAGGAGTTGAGAGAACAAAAACCCCAGATCGCGCATCTTCTTGCCATCGCTCAGAGGCTAGAGGGACAGGTCCGGCACCCGTCGATCCATGCAGCCGGGATCGTCATCACACCGAGACCGCTTGTCGAATTCATGCCCCTCTATCAATCGGTCAGAGGTGAAATAACCACACAGTTCCCCATGCAGGATATCGAGGCCATCGGGCTCCTCAAGATGGATTTATTAGGGTTGCGGAACCTGACCGTCATCCAGGATACGATAGAACTCGTGGCAAAGGACAAGGGAGAGCAGATTGATGTCAAGAATATTCCCCTGGATGATGAAAAGACCTTTCAACTGTTCCAGGCGGGGAATACGGATGGCGTTTTCCAGTTTGAAAGCCAAGGGATGAAAGATCTGCTCAGGAATTTCAAGCCGGAAAACTACCGCGATCTTATCGCGTTAAATGCCCTGTACAGACCGGGTCCGCTTAAAAGCGGCATGACGGATGAGTTCATAAAGTGCAAGAATCACCCCGAGCGCATAAAGTATGAGTTCCCAGAACTCAAACCCATCTTGGAGGAAACCAAAGGACTGATTGTCTATCAGGAACAGGTCATGCGGATCGCCACGGAGGTTGCGGGTTTTTCAATGGCTGAGGCCGACATTCTGCGCAAGGCCATGGGAAAGAAGAAAAGCGCTGTGATGAAGGCCCAAAAACAACGCTTTGTCCGGGGGGCAAAGGAGAATGGGATCAGCCATGCTCAGGCCGTCAAGATATTCGAGCAGATCAAATACTTTGCAGGTTATGGGTTCAACAAATCACACAGCGCAGCCTATGCGTACCTGGCTTATCGTACCGCATACTTGAAATCGCATTACCCTGTCTATTTCCTGGCTGCGCTCTTGACTTCGGAAGCAGAAAGAGGCGCGACCTCACAGGTCGTTAAATATATCAATGAATGTAAGGAGATGGGGATCCAAGTTCTCCCTCCAGACATCAATAAAAGCGGTGTGATTTTTTCCGTCGAGGGGGAGGGGATCCGTTTTGGGCTTGCGGCCATCAAAAACGTGGGGGAAGGCGCAATTCGGGACTTGATCCGGGTCAGAGATCAGAATGGGGAGTTCCAATCACCTTTTGACATCTTCCGTAGTGACAGCCCCAAATTTGTCAATAAAAAAGTCCTCGAAAGCCTGATCAAAGCAGGAGCATTCGATTCCTTGGAATGGAAAAGATCCCAGCTCTTCCACCTCATCGATGAGATGATCGAATATAGCCATGAGCTCCAAAAAGCCAGGACCTCCAAGCAAAATCTTCTTTTCGGTGCGGGACAGGTTGAGCCGCCACCCATCCCACCAGGGATCCGGGAGATGGGAGAATGGGATGAATCCCTTTTTCTCTCCTATGAAAAGGACGCTCTCGGGTTTTACATCACGGGGCATCCTCTGACTCACTACAGCAAGAGCTTGAGTCGGCTCGTGTCCTGCCCCATCAGTAAGTTTGATGAGGAAAAGGCGTTCAATACAGAGGTGTCTGTTGCCGGAGTCGTAACGTCTTTGAAATCCATAAAAACCAGGAGAGATGAAAGGATGGCCACCTTTATCCTGGAGGATCTGAGTGGTCGTATAGAAGTTGTGGTTTTTCCTGACAACTACACCAAGTATTTTGAATGTTTGAGCGATGATCAGCTCGTATGGGTGAGGGGGAAGTTTCTTGGCGAAGGGGAAAACCGAAGGATCCATCTTCTCCAGATCATGACTCTCTCTGATGCCCTTGAAAAGCAAGCGAAGAGGATGTATCTGCGGATCTTCCTTCCGGGGATCGAAGAATCAATTTTCGAAGAGTTAAAGTCCATACTGGAAAAACACACTGGCCATTGTCCTGTGTTTTTCGAGCTGGAAACGCCGCAATCCTACCGCATGGTCGTCAAATCTGTGGATATAGATGGTGTATCTCCCTCGGAAGAGCTCAGGAGGAATATCGAAGAATTGCTCGGCGAACAATCCGTCTGCATAGAATACTGATCCGTGTATACCGTCCGAACGGTTTTTTCCGTCCGGCCCGCGGGGCGTTAAGTATTTTTTGCTTTCTTTGGGCGTGTCTTTTTGCTATTTTATACACGTGGAAAACCTGAGAGTTAGACAATTTTCAAGGCCAAACTTCGATGCCGTATAAGCTTCTTGTCGCACACAGCAGTCCTTCTGTCCTAAAGGCCATTCTGCTGGCTTTCCCTGAGCCTGAGTATGAGGTCTACCCTTTCAAGAGCGGTGTCGAAGTCATGCAAGAACTCAACCAGATTGCTCCGGATGCCATTCTTCTTAGCCTGTCCCTTCATCAGGAAAATGGTTTTGAGATTGGTCGGTATCTGAAGGAACAGGAAAAATTTAAACAGATACCGCTTATCCTGTTTTATGGAGCATTCGAGACAGTACATGAGGAGAATACAGCAGAGTTTATCTATGACGAGCTGGTTCAGGAGCCCTTCGATTCGGAAAAACTTGTCCAGACGACCTTCGAGCTCATAGAGAGGAGAAAGGGCCCACAGACATTACCCGAGGAGCCGGATCTGGCTTGCGATCCTCTTGGGGGAGAGCGGATCGTGCTGGATGAAGACATCAAGAAATTCGTGCGGAAAGAGATATACGATGCAGAAAGGGAATTAGAGAAGAGAATTCGCGCCCGAGTCCTTGCTGAGCTGAAGAATTTTCTAAGCAAGAAATAAAAGACCAAGGGGATGTATCAACAGAGGAGAAAAAGGATGCTTTTAGCCATTGACATAGGGAATACCAACATTGAAGTGGGTATCTTCCGGGGGAAAGAGTTGTACAAACACTGGAAGATAAGATCTGAGAGAGAAAAGACCTGTGATGAATACAAGATCACTCTTCTAAATCTTTTTTCCCTCTCCGAGCTCGAGGTTTCAGCGGTGAAGGCCGTCATCATCTCCAGCGTTGTTCCCCCGCTGACACCTGTCTTCAAAGATTTAAGCCGGGCTGTGTTTCATTCCAATCCATTGGTTATCGGGCCGGGCTTAAAGACCGGGATGCCGATCCTGTATGAAAATCCCCAGGAGGTGGGTGCAGACAGGATTGCGGCTTCGATCGCGGCTCATGAGAGATACGGTGGCCCCGCGATCGTCGTGGATTTTGGAACGGCGACGACGTTCGATGCCGTTTCTGCCGATGGAGAATATTTGGGTGGAGCCATCGCTCCTGGCATTCAGATCGCAGCGGAATCTCTTTACCTAAAAACAGCAAAACTGCCAAGGATCGAGATCGCAAAATCCAAGAGAGCCATCGGACGAACCACTGTGGCAAGCATGCAATCGGGATTGTATTTTGGTTACATCGGCCTTGTTGCAAGCATCATTAAAGCCATCCAGGAGGAACTTGGTGGAGAATGTACAGCCGTGGCGACAGGGGGGCTTTCTTCCCTCATTTGCAGCGAGATCGATGTTATTTCTCATCAAGCTCCCTTCCTTGTCTTAGATGGGCTCAGGATCATCTACGAGAGGAATGTCAGCTGATCCAGGTTGTTTGGAAGCAGGATACAAAAAAACCATGCCGAAAAAGGACGGATTGGACAGGCGCAGCGGGTACTACCAGACGATAGCGAAGTTTTTTATAGAATTACGCGGGGCCCCGTTTTTCCTGTCCTCCAAAGAGCTCGACATCGTCAGGCAGTGGGAGGAGAGGGGTATCCCGCTGCGCGTTGTTCTGGAGGGGATCAAGGGGAGTTTTGAGCAACCAGGATACAGACAGGGAAAACGGCGCAGACCATACACGCTCGATTATTGTCACTCTTTTGTTTCGCGGGCGTTCGATTTGTACGAGGACAGGCGGGTCGGACAAAAAAAAGCGAATGCTTTTGGAGGAGAAAAAGAGAGGGAAACAAAGATCCTACGTGAAGTCGAAAGATTTCTTGCCGATATTCCGGAGGAACTTCACACCCTAAAACCTATCTACTCAAGACTCTACAAGAAGCTGTCTGGTGGGAAGGCAACCGAAGAGGAGCTTGAAAAAGCCCAAGAGACCATTGAAAGACTGATAGAAGAGAGTCTCTCCGCAGCACAGACAGAAACGATTGCCGCAGTGATCCGGTCCGAATTCGGGAAGATTAGCGGTGCTAAGTTCGATCAGATCTTCAGGATCAAGGTGTTAAAGGCAGAGAGGGAAAAACACAAAATCCCACATGTTTCTCCATTCTACTACTGAGGGAATACCTTTTTATGCGCAGGCAAGTTTTCTCTCTTCTCGAAAAGAACAAACAGGGAATGACGCTCCCAAAGATTGTGCGAGCCCTTCACCTAAGGCCTGATGAAAAGCCTCTCCTTGAAAAGAATCTGAAGGAGCTCGAGGATTTTGGTGCCATCCTCAGGGCTAAAAACAGGTATTTTGTTCGTCAGCGCTCGAGCCTCGTCAGGGCGATACTTATTTCTGTCCACTTGGGCTATGGGTTTGCCAGGCCCGAGGATGACTTGCTCGAGGATATCTTTATCCCTGCCCGCTTCTCTGGAGGGGCACTCCAAGGAGACCTTGTGGAGGTCTTCTATAAGGGAAGAGGGGCCAGAGGGAAAAATGAAGGGCGGGTTGTCAGGATCCTGAAGCGGGCACAAGAGACGACGATAGCCGCTGTTAGAAAACAGAACGGGAAAGTCTCTATCGTCCCCTTCGGTTCTCCCTCCCCGGAGGAGCACCTGTTGACCGGGCTAGAGAGCCAGGCTCTTCAGGATGGCCAGATCGTGAGGGTTGACAGAAATAGCTTCGCCATTAAAGGCATCCTCGGATTCCCAGATGACGAAGGCGTTGATACCCAAGTTGTCATCGAAAGATTTGGCCTGGTTTCTGATTTTTCAGAAAGAGCGCTGGACGAGACACGACAGATACCTGTGGATATCGAGCCGGAGGATGTTGAGGGCAGGAAGGATTACAGAGATTGGACGACTGTTACGATAGATGGCCCCGATGCGCAAGATTTTGATGATGCGGTGAGCATCAGGAATACAGACAGAGGAAATTATCTTCTGGGAGTTCACATTGCGGATGTTTCCCACTACATCCAGGAGAGCTCTCCCCTGGATGAGGAAGCATTCCGAAGAGGCACGAGTGTATATTTCCCGGACCGAACGCTTCCCATGCTGCCGGAAAAGATCTCTAACCACATCTGTAGCCTAAGACCGAACGAAGACAAGCTCACCGTCTCTGTTTTGCTCGAAATCGATCGCGGGGGCAGTATTCTACACTCTGCTTTCCACACATCACTCATCCGCACTGTGGAGCGATTGACCTATGATTCAGTCTACCGGATTCTCGAGGGAGATCGTGATGAAAAGCACAGATTCTCAGGCCTTGTCCCTGATCTACACCTCATGAGCGATCTGGCACGCGTACTGAGGGAAAAAAGGCGAAATGCCGGGAGTCTGGATTTTGACCTTGTGGAGCCCGAGTTAGTGTATGAAGGGGGAAAGCTTCGTGCTGTCGTCCCTCTCGAGAGAAACGAAGCCCACCGCCTGATCGAAGAGTTTATGGTCGCAGCGAATGAAGCGGTTGCGTCATTTCTCCTCGAGAAAGAGATTCCATCGATCTTTCGTATCCACCCTCCTCCTGCTGCAGATGATGTGAGAAGACTGAAGGAGATGTTGTCGCATTTTGGCATTCTCCTCCCCGATTCCAGGAATTTAAGAGCCAAGGATCTGCAATCCGCACTGGATCAGGCCGAAGAAACACCTGAGAAACACATTGTGGCGTCACAAGTGCTCAGGAGCCTCAGGTGGGCGCTCTATTCAGATGAGAACCAGGGCCATTTCGGTCTGGCGAAAAGGGAGTACACGCACTTTACCTCACCGATTCGCAGGTATCCTGACCTGGTGATACACCGGATCCTGAAGACGGTCCTCCTGGGGGAGAGATTAAAACGGTCTCCCCTGGATTCTGTTGCTCTGCACTGTTCTGAGCGGGAGAGAAAAGCTGATGAGGCGGAACGAGAGCTGGTGGATTGGCGTATCTACCGCTACATGAAGACCAGGCTCGGTGATGAGTTTGACGGGATCATCATCAATATCTCACGGGCGGGTCTGGTTTTGGAGATAAAGGACTTTTTTGTAACCGGGATGGTCCCTTTTGCCGACCTTACCGGAGACTATTTTTATAAACGGGAGGAGAAGACTCTGGTGGGAAGCCGCACGGGCCATACATTCACACTGGGGAAAAGGATCAGAGTGGTTCTTGCCTCTGTGGATCCTTTTTACAGGAGGATTGTCCTGTCTCTTCCCTAATGTGTTATAGTTTTAATGCTCAACTGATGAAATTCTCCGATTTTGACGCAGTGGTGGATTCCTGGCCCTCCACTTTGCAGAGTGCCATCAAGGGATTTTTGGTCATCAAGAGTTGGGAAACATCTGTTTCCGTATATCGTTATAATGAGGGAGGAGAAGGGGGTTTCCCAGATCAGCATTTTATCCGCATTCACGTCGGTCAGCCTCTGTCCTTGGCTTGGAATGACTCCTTTAAGATTTTGGACCGCAAGAACGGATCAGTTCTTCTTGAGGGAAGAGTTCTGCTCCCTTTTGATGGAGAGATCAAACAGAAGGGAATAAAGAGAAGGCTGGAGCTGCTGCGGGGACTTTCGGGCGATGAGAAAGAGATGGTGTTGGCCAAAACGAGGTCACACGGTGTCAAGGGATTCACAGAGATTGACCTGGCCGAATTCTCCTCCGTGACCAAAGATATGCTCCTTAAACTCAGCAGGGAGTTGGAAGGAGAAGGGAAAATCCGGATCCTTTCTTTTTCTCCCCTGTTCCTTCTTTCACAAGACAGCTTTGATTTTCTCTGCAAGAGAGTTCTCGCCTATCTTTCCGAGTTCCATGAGAAATATCCCGAAGACTTCGGCGTTGCGCCGGAAAAGATCCAGAAGAGGTTTGGATTGCCTTTGAGGGTATTGGCGCTGGTATTGAAACACCTCAGTCGGGCAGGCCAGATCAGCGAAAACGAGAAAAGCGTGGCCCTTAGGGATTTCTATCCTCTGCCATCTCCTGAAGAGGAGAAGCTTCTTCGAGACATGGAAGCGATGTATCTCGATGGGGAGCGTCGTTCGGTGTCTCTGGGTGAGATGCAGAAGCGTTTTGGTCTCTCAAAAAAGAAGCTCAACAGGTTGTTGTCCTTTCTTGTCGAACGGCGCAAGATCGTTCTCGGCAAGGATGGTTTTTTACTCCATAACAGATGGCTGGATGAAGTCATTCAAGAGGTCCGCAGTTCGGGGAAAGAGGAGCTAAGTGTTTCTGATTTTAAACAGATGACAGGGCTAACCCGAAAATATGCCATTCCCCTCCTTGAGCTGCTCGATCAGATGGGCGTGACACGGAGAAGAGGCCCGACACGCGAGATCATCAGAGGTGTGGAAAAACAGAGCTGATAGTGAAAACTAAGGGGGATACTTAAAAGAGCGGTTCCCTGGATGGGTGTGTTGACTTGGGTGCCCGGCTTAAGATCGGAGATCGGAGTTCGTAGATGAATGAAGGGATTAATAGCTTTGATTCAGGCATAGGGGTGTTTTGCCTTGATGGTCTCTACGAACTCCGAACAACGGACTCCGAATCTTTTTCATATTCTTTCTGCAACGATGCTTAGGCCGAACAAGCCTCCTGTGACAAAGTAGCCGATAAAGGCTATTGTCCCAAACCCTGACCATACAGAACCGATCGTGATCCATGATGTAATAATACCGAAGATCGCGATCATCCTGAAATTCTTTTTTAATGTTTTTTTGAGTTTCATCCGCTTTAGCCCTTGGCTTCTTGTTATTTTTCTCTTCCACTTTGATTATAGGCAAGTTGCATGCCAAATTATATATTGTTGATAATAAAAGAATTGTAGAACAGGCGGCCTCCCAAAAGTGTTATTTTGGGACAAATATTGTTAATTTTCATCAAAAATTGTCAACTTTAGTGCGGAAATTTTCAGAGAATTTAACGCAGGAAGAAGCCGTGCTTGAGAGGATCGGCGGGATCGATGAGGAGCTCGTTCTTACCGGTGATGTGGGCTGTTCCGGAGACCTCTGGGATCACAGCCTCATAGGGGCCGAATGTTGTTGTCCCGACTATTTTGCCGGTAAAGCTTGTTCCTAAAAGGCTTTCAACCACAAAAGATTCGCCCTTCCCGACCTCTCCCCGTTTGAAATGGAGTGCAGCGCGTGCGCTCACTCCAGTGCCTGTAGGGCTTCGGTCCACTTCCCCATCTGCGAATACGCACACATTCCTACTATGATGACCCTTGGAGTGAGCAGGGCCAGTGAATATCGTTCCATAGAGGAAGCTGAGTTCCTCCTCGAAGGGGTGTTGGATGGGAAGGTGTCCCATGACAGCATGCTTGATGCTCTTTCCGACAGAGACCAATTTAGAAAACTCTTCAGGGATTAGGTTTAAACCGAGCTCATCAGCCTGACAAAGGGCGTAAAAGGCTCCGCCGAAAGCGACGTCGTATCGAATATCTCCTAAGCCAGGAACAGATACGCACTGATCAAGCGCATAGACAAAAGAGGGAACGTTTTCGAAGGAAACTCTCTCGACTTTGTTGCGTGCTATATATGCCTTGGCTGTCACCCGGCCTGCAGGGGTGTCTATTTTAATGGGTGTCTTTTCCGTGTCCAAAGTGATCATCCCGGTCTCTAGGGCCACAGTCGTCAAGGCTATGATCCCATGACCACACATCGTGCTGTAGCCTTCGTTGTGGAGGAAGATGACACCGATCGTTCCATCAGGCGTTGTGGGTTCTGTGACCACACAACCGTACATGTCCGCATGGCCTCGTGGCTCCCACATGAGGGCTGTCCTGAGTTGGTCAAAATTGTCCCGGATATGCTTGCGCTTTTCCAAGATGGATTTTCCCGAGATGCCTGGGAATCCCTCTGTTATTATCCGCAGGGGCTCTCCACCGGCATGGGCGTCTATTGTTTTGATCCGGATCCAGTCTTTCGGGGGGTTCCAGTCGATCTTCATCAGTGGCCTCCTCCTTGTCACGGTTCCTCTCCCTCATAAAATGGGGAACTATAGATCGATGTTTATGCCTAGGTTGAGTTCTATCGCTCTTTCGAGCGCTAATGCAGCAGTGGCAACATCTTGAACGGCGAGTCCGACAGATTTGAAAAAAGTCACCTCAGAATCCGACTCGCGTCCTGGGATTTCACCTGCTGCAACCTGCCCGATCTCTCCGTGGATGTCGCTCTCTTCCAGCGTCTTGTTCTGTAAGGGGAAAATCAGATCTCCGGCTTCAGCGAGGCTGGCAGATAGAGAATCGACAACGACTCTTGACCGTACAACTGTCTGGCCTGGGATTTCCTGCATTTCTGGAGTGTATGACCCGATACCGTTGATATGGACACCGGGGCATAGGTCTTCATCTGCAAAAACGGGTTCCATGGCTGTTGTTGCTGTACAGATGATGTCCGCTTTTTCGAGGGCTTCGGCGGGTGTTTGTGCGACAGAGATATCCTGGGGGATGGGGTTTCCCCGTTGTTGCATCTCGGAAGCATAGGCCTTGGCCACATCTGGGCTCGGGTCATAGATCCACACCTTAGTGATGGCCCTCACGGTACAAATCGCTTCCAACTGTGTGCGTCCTTGGATTCCAGCGCCAAAGATAGCAGCTACCTTTGAGTCGTGTCGCGCCAAGAGGTCTGTTGCGACCCCAGAAGCTGCTCCAGTACGAAGCGCGGTAAGGTAGGTCCCGTCTAATAGAGCTGTGGGGCATCCCGTCCTTGCATCCAGGAGGACGACGACAGCGTGTATGGTGGACAGCCCCGATCGGAGGTTTTGCGGAAAAACAGAAACGATTTTCGCTCCTAGAGACCCCGATTGCGGCAAAAAAGCCGGCATGAACAGGACAACTCCTTCCCTGTCCTCCACGGGAACCTGTGTCCGTAACGGAGCTACGGCGGTTCCCTGAGAAAGCTGGATGTAGGCTTGCCTGACGGCATGTATCGCTTGTGCCATGGTCACGGCATTCTGGATATCTTTTTTTGTCAGGATCTTCAGTTTCATGCTCAGCCTTCCTGTTTATCCAGGATACCTGTTTTCGATCACTTTATCCAGGACAACGCAAGCATCTTGAAAACCGTGATGACTAACGTTCCGAGTGTCCCAATTGGTGATTCG
>CAZXJE010000038.1:11249-17391 GCA_964640835.1 uncultured Eubacteriales bacterium | reverse complement strand
TATTGAAGCCGTCAAGGACGAACTCAATGACTACTTGAGTTAGTCTAAAATCTTCATGTTCTTATCTTCTTCGTAAACCAGTCAAACTCTAAAAAACAACCAGCGATATCGTATGTAACAAAGGTAAACATGGGTCATGCGCTTGTGCTGATTAGCTGTTGACCTGGAGCATAATTGGATTATAATGTATGGATTATTAACTTGGATCATTCATGAGTTTATGATTAATTCAGGTAAATTAAGGAGTTTTAAATGGCTATAATAAAAAAATTTAGGGCCTGGCGGCCAAAAGATGGACTCGAAAAGGACGTTGCATCCTATCCCTATGATGTTTTATCGAGTGAGGAGGCAAGGGATCTCGCTCAAGACAATCCCTATTCGTTCCTTCATATCGTAAAGCCGGAAATCGATCTTCCCGTGGGCATCGATCTCTACTCGCAGCCCGTCTATGACAAGGCTAAAGAAAACTTGAAGAAATTTATCCAAGAGGGAATCTTGATTCAGGACAAAGATGCCAAGCTTTATATCTATCGCCAAACCATGGATGACCGTGCACAATACGGAATTGTCAGCTGCGTATCAGTGGAGGATTATAACTCCGATGTCATCAAGAAACATGAACACACAAGACATTCCAAAGAACAAGATAGAATCAAGCATGTGGATAACACCAATGCGAATGCAGGGCCGATCTTTTTGACATATAAGGCCAGAGAAACGATCAACAGTCTTGTTGCCGAAGAAGTAAAGAGCACCCCCCTGTATGACTTTGTCACGTCTGATGGAATCGGGCACACGGTGTGGGTCATTGGAGATGACAACATCTCCGAAAAGATCATCAACGAGTTCAGCGAAATAGAATACCTCTATGTAGCTGACGGCCATCATCGGTCTGCCTCTGCCGCAAAAGTAGCAAACATGAGAAAAAAAAACAATCCTGGACATACCGGAGAGGAAGAATACAACTTTTTCCTGGCTGTACTCTTTCCCGATGAGCAACTCCAGATCCTGGATTACAACAGGGTCGTCAAACACTTGAACAACCACACAGAAGAAGAATTGTTACAAACTCTTGAAAAAGCTTTTTCTATCGAAGACATGGAGGTTGAACCGTACAAACCCCAAAAAAAGGGCGAGATCGGCATGTATCTGGATAACACATGGTACAGATTGACGATCAAACCCGAAATCATACATACAGACAGAAACGATCCCGTCAAAAGCCTGGACATCTCAGTTCTTCAGGACAACGTTTTGGGACCTTTTTTCGGTATCGATGATCCCAGGACCAGTGATGAGATTGACTTCATCGGGGGAATACGGGGCTTGGAAGAGCTTGTCAGACTGGTCGACAGCGGAAAATTCAAAGTGGCCTTCGCCATGTATCCTGTTTCTATCCAGGAGCTTATGAACATTGCCGATGCAGGAAAGGTCATGCCGCCCAAATCGACATGGTTTGAACCCAAGCTGAGAAGCGGCCTCCTGGTCCATGCCCTTGATGATTGAGGCTGAGAATAACTCGCATAAAGTATAAAACATGGTTTAATATGCAAGTCACAGAGAATCCTGATGTTTAAAGACCTTTTTATCGGAACTGTCATCATTATCATTGCCTTGGCCCTCATGGTTTACCTCATTGCCTGGAGCCGTAGTACGATCGAATACATACGCAAGAAGAAACTCTCCTCTGCTCGTGAGATCACTAAAAGCCTTCATGAAAGACGATAAAACTCACATCTCATCCGAGTTATCTCGGGAGCTATCCCTCTTCCACATCACAATGATGGGTCTAGGGATGATGATCGGGGCAGGGGTCTTCCTCGGCATCGGAAACGTGATCCATGTAGCAGGGCCTGGTGGTGTTCTCCTCACGTTCACTCTCAACGGCGTGATCGCAATCTTCACGGCCCTCTCCTATGCCGAACTCAGCTCTGCTATTCCGAGAGCGGGAGGTGCATACAATTTTGCGCGCCTTGCCTTTGGCCGAGGTCCAAGCTTTATCGCAGGCTGGATGGAGTGGTTTGCCTCGAGTGTAGCTGGAAGTCTGTATGCGGTCACGTTCAGTATTTATGTCATCCGCTATTTTGAAGGATTAGGACTGACAGGCTGGATCCCCTTCTCCACCTACACCACAGAAAAAATAGTCGCCTTTATCGTGGCTCTATTCTTCCTGTACATCAATTACAGAGGAGCTTCAGAAGCAGGAAAGATCGGTGCGTTTTTCACGCTCGGTCAAACTCTCTTTCTAGTTTTCATCGGACTTGTCGGAATCTTGGTGGCGCTGAAAGATCCTTCTAGGCTTCAGAATTTAACTCCGTATCTTCCCTATGGATGGACAAAATTACTCGTAGCTATGGGATTCACCTACGTGGCCTTTGAAGGGTATGAAGTCATCGCTCAGGCTGGTGACGAGACCATCGATCCCAAGCGCAATCTTCCCAAGGCCATGATCTACTCTGTAGGAATTGTGACCTTTACTTATGTGGCTGTGGCCTTCGCATCGCTGGTTGCTGTAAAAGCCGGATCCCCCGGAGTGGAAGGATTACCCTGGGAATGGATCGGCCAATTCAAGGAAAGAGGATTCGGTGAGGCTGTTTCGCGCCTCATGCCTTACGGGAATTTTTTCTTGACCCTGGCTGTCATATTTGCCTCGATATCTGCACTCAATGCCACTATATTCTCGGCGACGCGTGCATCCTATGCTCTCGGGCGCGACCGCATGATGCCCAAGATCTTTTCCCACATTTCTCGCAAGCGTAATACTCCCTGGGTTGCCCTTATGTTCACCGGACTGATCGTCATCTGTGTGGCAGTTCTTCTGCCCACTATCGATGTAGCATCCAGCGCAAGTATCATGTTCCTGCTTCTATTTTTTTTGGTCAATGTTAGCGTAATAAAAATCCGGCTTCACATGGGTGATGAACTGAGTTACGGCTTTATCATGCCCTTTTTTCCGTGGCTGCCGATAATCGCCATCATCTGTCAGGGCATTCTCGCTGTATGGCTTGTCCATATGAGCAAAATAGCATGGATCGTCGCTCCTTTTTGGATTCTATCTGGTGTTACCACGTATATTTTCTACTCCAGGTCACACGCCATTTCCACCGAGGATGAGGTCCAAGTATTGGAGGAAGAGAAAGAGCCGGAAACAGACCGGTATCACATCATGGTCGCTGTGGCCAATCCTGAGAATGCGATCCCGATGATAAAAACAACGTACTCTCTCAGTGAAGCCAAAGATGCTAAGGTCAAACTCCTCCATATGGTGCCAGTCCCAGATGCTGTGCCCCTTAGCGATGCAGAAAAATTCATGCTGGAAGGCAAAGAGGGGATCATAGAAGTAATGCTTTCTCTTATGCTCAAATTTCCCATCACCACAACTATACGGTACTGCCGGAATATCGCTCGCGGCATTCTCAGCGCTGTCAGAGAAAAAAAAGTCGATATGCTCATAATGGGCTGGCATGGGAAACCAAAAGGCCATGCCTTCGGATTGGGCAGTACACTCGATGTTCTGATCGAGAGAGCTCCATGCAACGTGGTCATTCTTAAGGATTGCGGAAACCGCAAATTCCGGAGGATCCTGGTCCCCTGGGGAGGAGGTCCTAATAGCATGTTAGCTCTCGAAATCGCAAGTATCCTTGCCGAAAGAGACGACAGCGAGATCGTCGCCTTCACTGTGAACGATCCCAAGCGCGATATCCAAATTCCCCAAATCACAGACACCAATGGTGAGAATGTGCACATCAGTTTCGACAGGATCAAATTCAAGGTCACACAGTCCCCTCATGTTGTCGACGCCATCCTCGAAGAGGCCAAAGACTACGACTTGGTCGTTTTGGGCTCCACTCAGGATCCTCTGATCCGACAGATGACCAGAGATTCTGTGTCGACTGCTTGTGCTCGAGGATGTGGCAGCTCCCTGATCATCGTCAAGGCCACAAGAGGCTTGAGGTCCTGGATCAAGCGTTGGCTTTAAACAATTCCTGAGGCCTATCGAAATCCGTACTGACGTAATTCAAAATGATCAGATTATATGATATCAAAAACAAAAAACAGGAAAGCAGTGCGGTTCTATTTCGTTGTAGGGACCGTTTCCCAAACGGTCCGTTCGGGGAACAGACCCTACAAAGAATAATATCATACACGCCTAGAGCTCTTCTCACGATTTTCACCACCACTCAATCTGATCACTTAATAACGCTAGTGAGCATATATAACAACACGGATTTGGAAGCTCCATTAATATTATCTTATGACTTGATAAAATTGAGGAATTGTTTATTATTTTAGGGAGCGCTCGGGTCAGAGAGTGTCGCCGCAGATCCAACCCGGAAATGGATCGAGGAAAACTATAAACAATGGCCAAAAAAAAATTAAAAGAAGCAGCTTCTTTTTTAGATTTCATCAGAACAATCATAGAAGAGGATATAAAAGTCAATAAAAATGATGGAAGGATCCACACTCGTTTCCCTCCCGAACCGAACGGATACCTGCACATCGGCCACGCCAAATCCATATGCCTGAACTTCGGGCTTGCCCGGGACTATAGCGGCCTCTGTAATTTAAGGTTCGACGACACAAATCCCACTAAAGAAGAAGTGGAATATGTAGACTCCATCAAAGAAGATATCCGTTGGTTGGGATTCGATTGGGGGGACCGAGAGTACTATGCATCCGACTACTTTGAAACACTCTATGACTATGCCATTCAGTTGATCAAAGCCGGAAAGGCCTATGTTGACGACCTCAGTGCCAATGAGATCAGGGAGTTCAGGGGAACATTGACTGAGCCAGGTAAAGAGAGTCCTTTTCGTAACAGATCCATTGAAGAGAACCTGGACCTATTCAAACGCATGCGTGCAGGGGAATTCCCTGATGGCGCACGAACCCTTCGAGCCAAGATCGACATGGCCTCAGGGAACCTCAACATGAGAGACCCTGTCATGTACCGCATCCTCCGTGCCTTCCACCATAGAACTGGAGACGACTGGTGCATCTATGCCACATATGACTGGGCACACGGACAATCGGATTCTATCGAGGGTATCACCCATTCTGTCTGTACGCTGGAATTTGAGGGCCACCGGCCTCTTTACAACTGGTTTATCGAGCAATTGGGTATTTTCCCTTCCCGACAAATCGAATTTGCCCGCCTTAATCTGTCCTATACAGTGATGAGCAAAAGAAAGCTGCTTCAGCTCGTTGAAGAGGGTCACGTATCCGGATGGGATGATCCGCGAATGCCGACAATCTCGGGAATACGGAGGCGCGGCTACACTCCGGAGTCCATCCGGGATTTTTGCGACCGGATCGGGGTTGCAAAGAGAGAAAGCATAGTCGATATCGCCCTCCTGGAACACTGTCTCCGAGAAGACCTAAACAGGCGGGCGAAGCGTGTCATGTCTGTCCTGCATCCGATCCGCCTGGTTATCGACAACTATCCCGAAGACAAGGTCGAAATGCTGGAGGCCGTGAATAATCCGGAAGACGAGAGCATGGGCACAAGAGAGGTCCCATTCTCCCGCATTCTCTACATCGAGAGAGAAGACTTCCGTGAGGAGCCGCCAAGTAAATTCTTCCGCCTCGCTCCAGGCCGTGAAGTCCGACTCAAGCATGCTTACTATGTAACCTGTGCGGACATAGTGAAAGATGAGAAAACCGGAGAGGTTGTGGAGATCCACTGCACATATGACCCTGAGACGAGAGGGGGCTGGTCTAAAGACGGGCGCAGAGTCAAAGGAACTCTTCACTGGGTTTCTGCCGAACATGCAATCGATGCAGAAGTGCGTCTTTACGACCATCTTTTCACGCTCGAAGATTCCAGTGATACCGCTGCAGGCACCGACTTCAAGGACTACTTGAATCCCAATTCTTTAGAGAATCTGACGGGCTGCAAAATGGAACCCTGCTTGAAGGCTGTAACACCGGGAGATCGATTTCAGTTCCTGAGGCAGGGCTACTTCTGTGTCGACCCTGATTCAACCCAAGAAAACCTCGTGTTCAACCGGACTGTATCCCTGCGGGATACATGGGCAAAAATTGAAAAAGCTCAAACGATAAAAGAATAATTTTACAGAAATTCTCGAATTCCGATTCTTTTGGAGAAAAAATGAACTATAAGGAAATTCTCGCTGAACTC
>CAZXJE010000038.1:0-11149 GCA_964640835.1 uncultured Eubacteriales bacterium | reverse complement strand
GAACTCTAAAAACGTCGATGCGCAAACGCTTGCAACAATGATCACAGATCGATCACAAGTGGATGAGGAGATGATCGAAAATTGGTTAAAAGATATCACCTACTATGTGCTCATCGATTCCTTTGTGTCGAACATTGTCAGTCAAACCGGCATTGCAAAGACAAAGATGGAACTTTGGACAAAATCTGCAGAAGAATGGGTGGGGAGGGCCGGATGGCAGCTTCTGGCTCTTCTCGCAATGAAAGATGAATCTCTGACAGACAATTACCTCGAAAAATATCTCAATAGGATAGAAAAACGCATTCACAAGAGTAAAAACAGGACTAAGGATGCCATGAATAGTGCACTTATCGCCATCGGAATGAGGAATACAAAGCTCAAAAATAAAGCCATCGCCACAGCGAAAAGAATCGGTAAAGTTGAAGTGGACCACGGTGAGACAAACTGCAAAAACTCCCGATGCGACAGCTTACATCGAAAAAGGTTGGAGGAGAAAGAAAAAGTAAGAAACAACTCCCTCAGGACATTATTGTACCCGATATCTCAAGAGCGAGACGATCTCGATTTTCCAACGTGAGCTCAAACATTTGGATATCGTTCCTGCCTTTAACTTCAGCAATGAGACCCCCACCTTTACGGGCGATGGTGGCAACGACCATTTTTTCTGAATCGATTAATTTTCTCACAAGTGAAGTGAATTTCTCCGAATAACACTCCATCTTCCCGATCTCATCGATCACGACAAGATCTGTTTGCGGATTCAAGAAATCCACGGTATCGAGAAACGTATCGAAGCTCACAACATCCACACCGTATTTCCCGACACGGTATGGGCTTTTAATCCGGATATGAGACAACAAACTCCGATGTCCACACAGGTCCACCAATTCAAATCCTTTGCGAACTCCGCTCTCCCTAATCTCTTGGGTATAAAAACCAGAAACATTCCAATTCACCAGTTGTGTCAGGAGTTTTTTTGCGAGCGTGGTCTTCCCTAACCCTGGGTTGCCTGTAATAAAAATATTATTCTCTTGGAAGCTCATTCCAATGTCTTTATGAAAGATATCCTCTTGTGTTCATATAATATATGGACATGTATCGGAAGTCCATTTTGAAATAGTTCAAGTTCATTCTATAATAGAAAAAGAGTGATAAACTCAGTTTACATGGCAGACTCAAGTAGGTTTTCAGGTTGTTTACTCGGCAGCGCTCTCGGCGATGCGATCGGCGAGCTCGCCTTTCACAACACCAGCATGGATCGCCTGAGTTATAAACTGGAGTTGGTAAAGGAACTGATCTACACCGACGATACAGCCATGGCTATCGGAATCGTCGAATCTCTCCTGGAGAGAGGTCAATTAGATCCTGAACACTTGGGCAAGACATTCCAAAAGAATTACCGTCGCGAGCCATGGCGCGGCTACGCCTCTGGTCCACCCACAATCTTTGCTGCTGTCGCTCAAACGGGGACGACCTATGTCGAAGCAGCAAAATCTCTCTTCGGTGGGAGGGGCTCATTCGGGAACGGTGCGGCCATGAGGGTTGCTCCTGTAGGTCTTTTATACCACGATTCATTAGACCTTTATGAAAAAGTCCATCTCTCCGCATCCGTCACGCATGCACATCCCTTGGGTGTTGATGGCTCAGCTATCCAGGCCAAAGCTGTGGCGCAGGCAGTGGCACTCGATCCCGAAAATGAATTCTTTCCTGATGAATTTTTGAACGGTCTTCTTGATTTTACCCGAACCCCGGAAATGAAGACCAAACTCCTTTTGGTCCAAAGATTAATTGCAGAGAATATATCACCCATGAGGGCAGCACAGCAGATCGGCCGGTCGGTCACGGCCCACGAATCCATCCCCTTTTCGATCTATTCTTTTCTCCTTTACCCCCGATCATTTGAAAACGGCCTCTTTTGTTCCGTCCTGAACGGGGGGGACAGGGACACACTCGGGGCCATGGCTGGTGCTATCTCAGGTGCTTATCTTGGGGTCGAGGCCCTCCCTCATGATTGGCTCCAAAAACTCGAAAACAGAACTGTCATCCAAGAATTAGCACTCAAGCTGATTGAACTCCGGGCAGAGGACTCCATCACTTAGATTTTTTGTTTATTTCATTCAATTTCTCTAAGGCGTTCGTGTTTTTTGGATCCAATTCCAGAGATTTGGCATAGAACTTTATCGCTTTATCCGTTTCTCCATTCTCCAAATAAGCTTCAGCTAAACTGTCGTAGCCATTCGCATATTTGGGATACATTTCGATATTCAGCTTAAAGATTTCGATAGCCCCCTCAGGGTCTTTCATCCCCTGCAAAACCATATAACCCACGGTATTCAATTCCCTCGGCTGAAAAATATAATCCTTGGGAGAACTTGCCTTGAGTTTACGGTACTGAGTGATGGCTGCTTTTACTCCCTTGTCCCTGACAGTCTTTCCGGTCACGTCTGCGATGGACCTTTTGGGCAGGCTGTAAGGTTTATCATACAGGATGTTTATGATCCCTTCGCTCATCGCGCCAAGTGCTGCTCCCCCGGTATTATTAAAGAGGACAACCAGATGCCCACCCTCAACCAGACGATCGATCAGTGTATTAAACCCGTTGATCCCTCCTCCATGAGCGATCCGCTTTACTTTTTCTTTGGATTTGGGGAAGGATTTCTCACCCACCATCCACCCGTAGGCATAATACATCCCTCCCGCAGAGACATGAGGTTTGAACATGAGCTCTTTCAATTCGTTTGAAAGGAGTTTATCCGTGTAAAGGATTCGATCCCATAAATAAAGGTCTTCCACTGTCGAATACAGGGAACCGGCCGCATAGGGGAGCGACATGTCCAGATAAGGTGCATTGACATATTCCCCTGCTCTTTTTTCATACCCCGCAGCCCGATTGGGGATAAGCGTGTCATGATGGTCATACCCGGTGTTCTTCATTCCCACAGGATCCAATATCTTTGCCTTTAAAACATCTTCATATTTTTGTCCCGTGACTGCTTCAATAATGGCACCCAAGAGAAAATATCCGGAGTTGTTATAGACATATTTTGAGCCAGGTTCGAACTCCAAATCGCCACTGCAGTACGTCTTTATAAATTCATCGACAGGGTAGGGATCACGACTGATTTCTTCAAGAAAGCGAGGCAAACCCGTGTAGCTGGGAATACCGGATGTGTGAGTTAATAAATGATGGACCGTCACCAAGTCACCAGTGTCCTTCCTGTAGAAGGCCAGATAATCGGATAGCTTCCCATCTAGATCGATCTTTCCATCCTGCACCAGTTGAAGGATCAGCATGGATGTGAACTGTTTGGTGATCGAACCGAGTCTGAATTTCGTATCCGGTTTATTGGGAATATTCCATTCCATGTTGGCTAGCCCATATCCTTTTTTTAAGATGACTTTTCCGTCTTCTGAAACCAGGATAGATCCGTTAAACTGCCCATATTCATGGAAAACTTCCATGAACTCATCGATCTTTCTGGCTTTATCCTGGGAAAAAGCGCTCGGTTGAAAAACGAATGCCGCTAGAATGACGATCAAAATCGATGTTTTCAAAGAGAGAGTTTTTTTATTCCGCATATTGAGTCTCCTTTCAGAAAGATTATTCAAGATTCGAAAGCAAAATTTTATCGGGATTCTTAAACGGAAACAATACATAACTTGTGGGCCTGATCATTTAATGCTTTATTGTTCTATTATAACTACGTAAAATCCGATCGGAAGGTTTCTTTCCATCCACAGAGAGTTGCTTAAAGGAGGGGTTTTCAGCAATTGACCGGCTTCATAGTTTGTGATAAAAACATAGCTTCAAACACCTTAGAGGAGGAATCATGAGAAACAAAATTTTAACACTGACTCTCATATTCATGCTGGCTTTTCTACCCGCTTGCCAGAAACAAGCAGGAGAAAGCCAGGAACAACTGACCTATCCGGTTTCTAAAAAGATCGATCATGTCGACGACTATTTCGGCACAAAAGTGGAAGATCCATACCGCTGGATGGAAGACGACACCTCAGAGGAGGTTAAAAGCTGGGTAGAGGAACAGAATGTGATTACTTTTGGCTATCTCGAAAAGATTCCTTTTAGAGAAAAAATTCGTAAAAGATTGACCGAGCTTTATAATTATCCTAAACAGTCATCCCCAAGGAAGGCAGGTGAGCATTACTTCTTCAATAAAAATGACGGTTTGCAGAATCAATCGGTCATCTACATCCAAAGGGGATTGGATGGAGAACCTGAAGTCTTTATCGATCCCAATGAGCTCTCTCCCGATGGTACTGTGAGAGTGGGATTGACCGGTTTTTCAAAAGACAACAAGTATGTGACTGTGTCCAAATCTGAATCCGGGTCGGATTGGCAAGAGCTCCGCGTCATGGAGATCGCAACTAAGAAGGAACTCGACGATCATCTCAAATGGCTGAAATTTGGTGGCGCTTCATGGTATGGGGACGGATTTTTCTACAGCGGGTATGACGAACCCGAAGAAGGCCGGGAATTGACTGAGGCTAATAAGTTTCAGAAGATTTTTTACCATAAGCTGGGCGATCCTCAGGAAAAAGACGCTCTGATCTATGAGGATACCAAGCATCCTCTGAGGTATAAAAATGTGCGTCTTACCGAAGACAAAAAATTCTTATTTCTAAACATATCCGAAGGCACACACGGCAATGAACTCTATTACAAAGAACCCGCGAAAAAAGATATGGATTTTCAACCCCTGTTCCAAGGATTCGAGTTCGATAGCTATGTGATCGATAATGTCGGAGACAAGCTGCTTGTCAACACCAACACAGATGCGCCGAATTACAAGATCATCCTTATGGATCCCAAAAATCCGGGAAAAGAAAACTGGCTGACCATCATTCCAGAGCAACCAGAGGTCTTGAATAGCGCCTCCACAGCCGGAAATTCGTTGTTCTGCACATACTTGAAGGATGCTTCGACCCACGTCTTTCAGTATGATCTTTCGGGAAATCTAGTGAGGGAAATCCAGCTTCCGGCATTGGGGACAGCCCGTGGATTCGGCGGTAAGAGGGAAGACAAGATCTTATTCTACACCTTCACGTCTTTCACCTCGCCTCAAACGATCTATAAATACGAAATCGCGAACGGAAATTCAGAGGTCTTCCACAAAACCGAGGTCCCCATCAATCCGGAAGACTATGTGGCCAAACAGGTGTTCTACGCCAGTAAGGATGGAACCCAGGTGCCGATGTTTATCGTCCACAAAAAGGGATTAAAACTGGATGGGAAGAATCCGACCTATCTCTACGCCTACGGAGGTTTTAATATAAGCAGGCTCCCCTCTTTTGATCCCACACTCACAATTCTCCTGGAGAATGGAGGGATCTATGCCATGCCTAATATCCGCGGTGGCGGAGAGTACGGTGAAGAATGGCACAGGGCAGGAATGCTTCTCAATAAGCAGAACGTATTCGACGATTTTATCGCAGCAGCCGAATACTTGATCCAGGAAAAGTACACGTCCAAAAATAGGTTGGCCATTGCTGGCGGATCAAACGGTGGTCTGCTTGTGGGAGCATGCATGACCCAGCGTCCGGATCTCTACAGAGTGGCTTTCCCAGCAGTGGGTGTTATGGATATGCTGCGCTATCACAAATTTACAGTCGGTTGGGGATGGGCTGTGGAATATGGCTCAAGTGATGAAGAGGATCACTTCAAGAATCTCTATTCTTATTCTCCTTTACACAACATTAATGACCGTGTTTCTTATCCGGCCACCCTTGTGACCACCGCCGACCATGATGATAGAGTCGTGCCAGCCCACTCCTTTAAGTTCGCGGCAACACTGCAGGAGAAACACGTGGGAAAGAACCCGGTGCTCATCAGGATAGAAACCCGGTCAGGACACGGCTCAAGCAGCACCACGAAACGCCTAGATGTCACAGCGGACAAATTTGCCTTCATGTTTTACAACATGGGTCTTGAGATCCAATAAAAATCCTCACTTTGAGGCTAGATTTCTTTGACAGATTTGTATCATTTTTGTATGGTATTCTTTTGACTAATATATTTTATTACTCTGGATTATTCACGAGTTGAGGCCAACCCGCCCCACCCTAACAATAAGGTGGAGGCAGTGGCCCATAAATTTGTTAGCAGCTTTTATGAATAATTTAGGTTTTGAGAGGGAGAATTTGCAATGAAACCTACAGTTAAACCCAATAATCCCAATTATTCTTCAGGCCCTTGTGCCAAACATCCAGGATTTTCTCTGGATGAGCTCAAAGATGCGCCCTTTGGACGCTCTCACAGGAGCAGCCTCGGAAAGAGCAAACTGGCAGAATCGATCGACCGGACAAAAAAAATCCTGGATTTGCCCGCCGATTATTTCGTGGGCATCGTTCCTGCATCTGATACCGGAGCTTTTGAAATGGCCATGTGGTCACTTTTGGGCCCGCGAGGTGTGGATGTCCTGGTCTGGGAATCATTCAGCAAAGGTTGGGCGACGGATATCCAAAAGCAGCTCAAGCTGGAGAACACCCGTGTTTTTGAGGCCGAATACGGCAAACTTCCTGACTTATCCCAGGTAAAATTTGATAACGATGTCGTTTTTGTCTGGAACGGCACTACCAGCGGAGCGAAACTTCCTAATGGAGACTGGATTCCCGAAGATCGTGCTGGATTGACCCTGTGCGATGCAACATCTGCAATCTTTGCTATGGAGATTCCCTGCCACAAGCTGGATGTCATCACTTATTCCTGGCAGAAGGTCCTGGGAGGAGAAGCTGCGCACGGAATAATCATCCTGTCTCCCCGTGCTGTGGAGCGTTTGGAAAGTTATTCTCCACCCTGGCCCCTTCCCAAAATCTTCCGGATGACCAAGGGCGGAAAATTGATCGAAGGGATCTTCAAAGGATCCACAATCAACACGCCTTCAATGTTGGCCAATGAAGACTACCTGGCTGCACTCAAGTGGGCCGAGTCTATCGGTGGGCTGGCAGGATTGATCGAACGCAGCAATGCCAATCTTGCAGTCTGGGAAGATTTTGTGGCGAAAAATGACTGGATCGATTTTCTCGCAGAAAATAAAGAGATCCGCTCCAATACCAGCGTGTGTTTTACGGTTGACCTCCCCGAGGATAAGCTCAAAGAACTGGTCAAGCTCCTTGCCGATGAGGGTGTCGCCTACGACTGCGGATCTTACCGTGACGCTCCCCCTGGACTCCGTTTCTGGAGCGGCGCTACTGTGGATGCATCAGACCTCGAGATCGTGGCGCAGTGGCTCGAGTGGGCCTACAATGAGGTGATATAGTTCTTATCTTGCAAGGCGCAGCTGTCAAGATTATCCCCTAATGGCGGCCTTAAGAGCAAACCTCTGGAAGATTTATGTTTACAAATTCATCAGCGAATTCTACCTTATCCTACCAATCCTAATCCCATACTACAAATCCAACCTGCTCAACTCTACTCAGATCTTTACCATCCAGGCCGCTTATGCTCTTTCGATATTGCTGATGGAGGTTCCTTCGGGATATCTTGCCGATGTTATCGGCCGGAAAAAGACTCTTATCCTCAAATCGAAAAAAGATAATGCGCTAAAGGTTGAAGTTTCTTGATGCCATACTAGCAATATGGTCACCGATGCTGATGGCGGCTGTTGCAGCAGGCGAAGGAGCATTCAGCACATGGATCATCTTTTCCGCCTCAACGATACGAAAGTCGTCCACTAAAACACCGGTGGGCTCCAATGCTTGAGCTCTGATCCCAGCCCCACCCGGATGGATATCATCAGAACCTAGTTCGGGGATTAACCTTTGGAGTGCCCTAACAAAGGCCTTTTTTGAGAAGGAGCGGGCCATTTCACCAAATCCCATTTTCCAGTATGGTTTGATCAGTTTAATGAATCCCCCATAGGTGAGAATCTCAAGAGAATCCTTAACAGAAAAACTTGTCTTTTTATACCCCTCCCTCTTGAAGGCCAAAACAGCATTCGGACCTGCCTCAACCCCCCCCTGAACCAGCCGTGTAAAATGAAAGCCCAAAAAGGGAAACGATAGGTCCGGCAACGGATAGATCAAATTTTTTACATGGTGTTGGCGTTCGGGAACTAGTTCGTAATACTCTCCTCTAAATGGAACGATCTTCAATCCTGGCTGAACACCACACATTTTCGCGACCCGGTCAGATTGAAGGCCCGCACAGTTGACAAGGTTTTTGCACCGGACATTACCCTGGGTCGTTTTTAGAATGAGCCCTTCTGAGATTTGTTCACAATCACGGACTCGTGTGTTCAACAAAATTTCACACCCATTTGCCTGAGCGATCTCTGCGAACTTCTCAGTCACACGGCTATAATCCACGATGCCCGTATCAGGAACAAACAGACCATCAATCCCCACAACAAAGGGCTCATGCTCTTTTAACTCTTCTGCCGATAGTCGGCGTAATCCTTCTAAGCCATTCGCTCGACCCCGTTCTTCCAGAGTGTTCAACATCGGGATCTCTTGGTCATCGGTCGCAACCACCACTTTCCCGCAGCGTTCAAAATCGATCCCAAAAGCCTCGCAAAATCGATACATCGCCTCGCGGCCCTGAACACAGTTCTTGGCCTTCAGAGATCCTGGCTTGTAGTAAAGACCCGAATGGATAACTCCACTGTTGTTTCCCGTTTGATGGGCAGCCAGCTTGGACTCGGCCTCCAGGACAACAACAGAGACATCCTTGTCCCGTGTGAGTGCCATAGCGGTGGCACAGCCGATAATTCCCCCTCCTATTATCGCAACATCATACTGTTTTTTATCCACTAGCTGGAACGTTCCCGAAGAGGACCAAGTTCAATTCTCCATGAGGCCGCGTTTTTTCAGAAGAGGTTCTACGCTGGGTTCTGCTCCTCTAAAACGCAGGTAGAGTGTCATAGGATCCTCTGTTCCGCCGCTAGCTAGGATGTTCTCTCTGAATGCAGTCGCTGTTTTTTGGTCGAACAGGCTCGTCTCTTTAAACGCCTGGAAGGCATCGGAGTCAAGGACTTCTGCCCAAATGTAGCTGTAATAACCTGAGGAGTATCCGCCGCTGAAGATGTGACTGAAATAAGGGCTTTTGTAGCGCACGACAATTTCAGGGATCAGTCCGATGCGGCGCATGGATTCATTCTCGAATTTTTCCACATCCTGCGGTTCGGTCTCTTCCAGAGTATGCCAGTCCATATCCAGGAAAGACGCCGCAAGATATTCTACAGTGGAAAAACCTTGGTTGAATGTCCCGGTCTTTTTCAGTTTGCCGATCAGCTCCTGAGGGATGACTTCACCGGTTTCATAGTGTTTTGCGTAGGCTTTAAGCACTTCGGGTTCAAACACCCAGTTCTCCATGATCTGCGAAGGCAACTCCACAAAATCTCTCGGCACCGATGTTCCGGACAGTCTATTGTAGGTAGAGTCTGATAATAATCCGTGCAGGGCATGTCCGAATTCGTGGAAAAGAGTCCCCACGTTCTCCGAGCTGATCAGGGCTGGCTTGTCACCCGTCGGTTTGGAGAAATTCCCGTTGTTCGTGATGATGGGATAAACATCCACACCGCCTAGCCTGGATTGCTTCTGGAAAGCGTTCATCCAGGCACCGCCTCTTTTACTCGCTCTCGGGTAATAATCCGTGTAGAGAATTCCTATGTGGGAACCGTCCGCGTCTTTCACCTCGAAGACCTTAACATCTTGGTGATATTTTGGAATATCATGCCTCTCAACAAATTGAATACCGTAGAGTTTATTAGCCAAATAAAAGGCCCCCTCTCTGACATTGTTCAGCTCAAAGTAAGGTTTCAGCATTTCCTCATCGAGGTCATACTTGGCTTTTTTGAGCTTCTCCGTGTAGTACCACCAATCCCAGGCTTCTAGCTTAAAATCTTTTCCCTCTTCATCTATCATGGCCTGAAGCTCTTTAACCTCTGTTTTAGCCATCTTCAGTGCGGGTTTCCAGAGTTGGTCGAGCAAGCCGTACACATTCTCGGGCACTTTGGCCATGTTGTTTTCTAGGACATAATGGGCATGAGTTTTATAACCCAGAAGATTCGCTCTCTCCAAGCGCAGGGCTGCCATTTTGGATAGGATGACCTTGTTGTCCAGCTCATCGTTATGGTTTCCCTTGTTGATGTAAGCTTTGAATATTTTTTCCCTGAGTTCTCGTTTCTCAGAATACTGGAGGAAGGGAATCATACTGGGCTTGTGAATGGTAAAGATCCACTTGCCCTCAGAGCCCCTTTCTTCAGCGGTCTCTGCGGCAGCCGATATCACTGCGTCGGGCAGACCAGCCAAGTCTTTTGCGTTATCGATCACCATCTTAAAACTATTCGTCTCCTTCAGCACATTTTCACCAAACTTTAAGGAAAGGAGAGATAGCTCTTCGTTGATTTCCCTGAACCTGGCTTTTTTATCCTCTTCCAGGTTTGCGCCACCACGAACAAAATCCTTGTAATATTTCTCAAGGAGCATGGCTTGTTCTGCAGTTAAATCCAGATCGTCCTTCTGTTCATAAACGGCTTTGATCCGCTGGAATAACTTCGCATTCAACATGATGTCGTCTCTATGTTTCGACCTCAATGGTGCTACGTCTTTAGCTATAGCCTGCATATTATCGTTTGTCATAGACCCATTGAGAACGCCAAAAGTGTTGCTGACCCTTCGCAAAAGATCTCCAGTGCCCTCCAGAGCTTCGATCGTGTTACCAAAATTCGGGGTTTCAGAGTTATTGGCAATGGCATCGATCTCCGTTTCCTCCCGCTTGATACCCTCCTTAAAGGCAGGGACATAGTGTTCTTCTTTTATCTTGTCAAATGAGGGAACACCATAGGAAGTATCAAACTCTGCAAAAAACGGATTTTCCCCTTCTTTTTGTTCTGCCGGTTGTTTAGAACAGGCAAAAAATAACAGGCTTAAGGCGAGAGATAAAAGTATAATATTTTTCATTCCGCTTCTCCTTAAAAAGATATCCCGAGAGACCACTGAATCTCCCAAAATAAGACTATCTAGTATAACCAAAAGATACAAAAATTCAAAATCCATAACTCCACTGGGTAGCATTTCCAAATCTGTCTTGATGTCATCCCGAGTGATCAGATTGTATAATATCAAAAACGAAAAACAGGAAAGCAGTGCGGCTCTGTTTCGATGTAGGGACCGTTTCCCAAACGGTCCG